>JAPLWP010000077.1 GCA_026396535.1 Candidatus Magasanikiibacteriota bacterium
GATGTTTTTCACTATCGCCAATTCTCAAAATAAAACTGCTTGGCGCGGCGATTAAAGCGCTTATTTTAATATGAAAACTCAAATTACTTCCCGATAATCCTGCAACATTATTGCCGTTGGCAAAAAGTTCTATTTGATGGCTGCCCGCAAAAAATCTCACTTTATCCAAACTTAATTTTTCAAAATCTGGCACAGTATTTTCTGGTGGATTATATTCATCGTTGTCGCTGATACTAGTACATCCAGGATCAGCTGGATAATCTATTTTGCCATCACCATCATTATCACTACCATCACTACAAGCAGGCTTGGTGCCTGGTTCGGTAGTGGTCGGAATTTTTATTTCACAATTAACATCATTTACACACGCAGTGTCAGCACAATCAGTTTTTCCATTTCCGTCATCATCAATATTATTATCACAAATCTCTACCTTTGGCTTTACCTTGCAATCAGCAAATAATGCGCACGCCGTATCAGCACAATCTACTTTTCCATTGGCATCATCATCAATATTATTATCACAAATTTCTACTTTTGGGGGTTTACAAACAATATCATTAAAACATCCCGGATCCAGACAATCTATTTTGCCATCATTATTATCATCAATATTATTGTCACAAATTTCTGATACCACTTTGGTTAATTTGCCAGAAACAAAAACACCTGGACTATAATTTCCAGATTGATCATAAGAAAAAACTGTATAATAATAAGTGTTATTCGCTACTACACTACTATCATTATAGGATTGTCCTGTGCCATCATATATCGAAGTAGCACCACTATCATTTGGCACACTAGCATGCACACCTAATTTTCGCAGCACCTTTACTCCTGCAAAATCTGGAGCAAAAGACAAGGAGGGGTTCGTCCAACTTAATGTCAGATAGCTAGTGCCCGTAGCAACGCTCAAATTTGAAACATCGGGAGGCGCCACCAAATCTTTGGTGGTTTTAAAATTAAGAACGCTAGAATTACTACTATTTAGTGCAACATCGGTAGCAATAATCTGAAAAAAATAAGTGGTGCTGGGAGACAGACCTAGCAAAGTAATTTCATGGTTAATACCAGCACTACCACCTTCAGAAGAATTACTCCCTAGCCCAGCAGTCACACCATAATTCATTTGAGCAGTAGAATTTTCGTTGGTGATAAAAGTAATTACCGCCGAAGTCTGGCTAGGATTTACCGAGATGTTAGAAATTACCGGCGGGGTCACATCTATCTGAGGCCCGGTATTGGTTTGAAAACTTCCATTATATACAGTCGCCTGCGCCGCATTATCTATTACAGTGATTTTATAATAATAAATAGTACTACTCGCAAGCCCAGACAAACTTACACTATAAGTTCCGTTTATAGCTCCGGTCTGTCCATAAGAATTGGTAACGCCATAAACAAAAGCCACACTACTAATGGAATGATCATCGCTAGCTGTCCATGTCACGACTGCTGAATTATAAGTAACCGTACTACTTACAGCGCTTATAGCAGGAGGATTGTCAGTAGGTGGATTACAATTACCAACACACCCACTACCACCAGGCACTGTAATCTGCACATTCACCGAAGAAGTACTGGCAGCTAAAACTTTTCCTATTCCAAAAAATACCCCGCCACAAGATAGGATCAATAACAAAAATAAGATTTTTTTATACCATCTCATTTTTATTTTTCTTAAAGACAAAAAATATTACTAATAAAATAAAAATACCAAACACACCCAAAAACCAATAAGGCAAATACCAAAAATTCAAATCTGCATTTAATGTTTGGTGCGTCAGTCCATAGACCACTCCTATGTTTGTTCGATACAAACCAGGCAACATAATTTTATCAGAGTCTGATAAAATTATGTTAATATTGCGAGTAGATTGAGCAAACAGGGCGTTGCCAAGACCGATAGCTCGGGACGATATTTTTTTACCAAAATAAAATAAATTTTCTTCTCCCCCTAAATTTAGACTGACATTTCCAGTATTTCTAACCTGCATCTGAGCAGACCATTTTTTATCAAAAAAAATATTTTTGTTTAATGATAATTTTTCTAATTCCAGAGCTTCTTTAGCGGTGCCTGATATTTGTAAATTTAAAACTGTCGCCAATTGAGTGCTAAGTGATTGTCCGTTTTTTTCTTGCACTGCCAAACCCAGATAATGAGCACCCGGCGGAGTATTGGCCGGCACATTCACACTAAAAATTATACTGGCAGTTTCACCAGGACCAAGATTTATTTCTTCTTTATTAATTTTAAACCAATTTTCTGCCACATCAATATTTTTCCCAAAAATTGATCTGCCAACATCATCTTGCTTCATACCTATCACTACCGGATAAAAAGCGCTAATTTGATTTGAATTATTTTTTATTTTTATTTCCCAATCTTTATTATCAGTGGCGGCTATACTAGCACTAATTTTTAATGGACTAATAGAAAAAGCTTTCGCATCAGAACCTGCTAGCAAAGTGAAGACTAATATTGTTACCAAAAAAAACTTTTTCATATTAATTGGCCGCAGCGGTTAGGACCAAAGTTTGAGAATAGCTTTGAGCAGCTGTATTAGCAGAACGCACCGCTTTGAATGTCAAAGTTGTAGCATCACCAGATGCGATCGTCACTGAGGAAGCCAATACCAAATTAGCTACTATCGCTGCATCAGTCACGTAAGCGGCATGACTACCACTTACGGCCAGACCATATTCTTCTGTACTGCCCACACCATCTACCGCACCATCACCCACAGCTGTCAGAGAGCTACCACTCACCGATGATACGGACAAAGAATAACCGGTTTCCGAATTGGTATCTATGGTTGCTACCAAGCTACTGATAACCACCACCCCAGCGGCCGGTTGTCCAAAATTTATAGTATTAGAATCTAAATTAAGAGTTAAAGTACCAATTTCTATTGATTGATAACCTGCTTTAATTTCATAACTAGTACTAGTATTACTTCCTAAAGCCACTTCACCCCCGATACTATCTTGCACATTATTACTTGTACTTGTAGATTCAGACCCACCATAATCTAGTGAATCAGCATAAATAAAATAATTAGCAGAAGACATCGCTGCCTGAGCAACACCAGGCAACAATAATATCAAAGCGATAACTAATAACGTTTTTGACAAACGCATACTTTATTTTTTCTTTATTTCTATTTTTCCTTCATTTGGAGCTGGCACCACCGCTCCGGTCAAACTTTGAATTTTTTTCAAAATATCTGGATTGTTTGGATTTAAGTCACGAACTTTATAATAATATTGCAAAGCAGTAGTTTTGTCTCCACGAGTTTCATACCACAAACCAAGGCTATAAAGAGCGTTGGAATAATTCGGCTGTTTCTGAATCACGGACAACCAATTTTTCTGATCAGAATCTAGATCACCCTGAGAATTAAGATTGTAAAACAGACGACCGTAATTATATAAAATTTCCGGGTTAGCTTGTTTGTTATTAATTAATTTTTCATAAAGCGTGAGCGCCTGATCATTTTTTTGTGTCTGCTCATAGGCATTGGCCAAGCCAACATACGCACCATAATAATCCGCTTTTAAGTCCACTGCCTTTTGATAATTTTTTACAGCATCTTCCCATTTGGCCTGAGCTGCAAAACTATTTCCCAAACGCCAATAGTGAGCAGGGTTAGTTGGCTCAAGTACTACTACTTGTTGCAAAGTCTTGATAGCCCAATCGCGTGCTTCTGGTACTAGAGCCGAAGCGTTCTCATACATGGTAGCTAAATTTTCCCACAGACCGACTGAGGCTGGAGATAAATCAGTGGCCACTTTGGCTTCATTTACTGCTTTGGCCATAGGACTACTCACAGCTTGCACATCTGGCTTGAATTCCCCACCATACAAACGCACTCCCCACACACTAATCATCACCAAAGCAGTTATAGCCACTATCAAACCAAAAGAAAAAGACAAACTATATTGAGGAGTTTCTTCCATCACACATTCTACTTTGCTGACAAAATCATGATAATAAAATGAAAAACCTACTATGCTTAATGCCAAGAACAAAAACCACACCAACCAAATTACTTGATTATAAAATATAAAAAATGAGCTACCACTCAATATCACAAAAGCAATCACCGATAAGAACGCTTCCAATAATATAGGGTGGGACTGCAAACTATTGCCACCTTTATTTGCCGCCACGCGGATTTTTTTCCAGGCGGTCAAAGCATGTCCCAAAAATAACAAAATCAAAAATACAAAGATAATAGCCAGAGCCAAACCATACTCAGATACCAACCCAAAAACTGTATTATAAGGCTGAGAAAAACGCAAAGACCAAGCGACATTATCGCTATTAAAAGCAACATCACGAAACTTGGAAAAATCTACTCCAAAAGAAGCTGGACCACTACCTAACAAAAATTGTTTCACACCAGAGAGTGCCGTATCGTAAGTCACCGACCAAGACGGCTTCAAACCAAGCGCCACTTCAGTTGGCACATTCATCTGTAATTTTTGAGGCACTCCAAATATTATAAAAACGACATTGAGAACTAAAAATGTAAATATCACCGACAGCCAAGGCAATCGCACTTCTTTCAAAAAGTTCACGCCCAACATTAATAACAAAACTAAAGACACCAACAATATCCACCATAACACTTTAAAATTCAACATTACCAATACTGCAAAAGCTGACAAACCAATAATAAAATAAATAATGGTGCGTATCACACTCTGGCCTCTTTTGATCACCTGTCCCAAAGATAAAATCAAAACCATTATAACCCACACTCCGAACAAACTATTTAAACTATCTACAGTATTAAGCGCGGGACCAAACCAAGTATCCAAAAAATTAATTTTAAATACTGTTTTGAGAATAAAAAATATTATTGATAAAAATCCGCTCGCCAAAAACATATCCATCAATCCTTTCCAAGATTTTTCTGTATGGACAAAATTTACTACCACATAATAGAATAATACTCCAAACAATAGAGAAATATAACTTAGAGCAAAAAAATCAGATCTGCCAAAAAAACTATCATATACATTACTGGAAAAAACCGTAGATAAAAGCCCGAGTCCCAGAATCAATAACAGAGGTTTGTCTAAAACTGTTTTATTAAAATTAAATTTTTTAGTTAAAACAAATTTTAATATTAATAAAATTATGTTAATTAATATCAAACCACCAAAGACATACTGTTTTGGTATGATATAAGAATTATTTAAATTTTTATCCAGAAAAAGCGGCACCAACAATACATTCAAGGCCAAAAAAATATACGAAATCAAATTTAAAACCTTCGTCAACCGTGATTGAATTAACATAAAAAATAATACTTTTAAAAATATTTTTAGACCTTAATATTATACCACATAGAGGTGAACTTTGGTATGTGAATAAATAAAAAAATTAGTTTGTTTTTTGATATATAAACATGATATTTCAAAAATTATTTTTATATCCTGTACTACCCTACTACCATATTTTACTTTCGTCACAAAACTCTAAAAGTTTAACGTGAAACATTTTTACCAGCAGATGATTAATAATAGATGCTGCTAGGCACTATATGCCGTTCACCTTATTATGCAACTATTTACTATTTTAATATTTAAATCTAATAATTAACTATTTAACACCAACTTAAACAAAAAAGTTTTGGTAATACCTGTGAATACCAAAAATATCACTAATTTTTAGTAAATAAATATCAAGAATCTTATCTCAACTACAGTACAGAACCACAATTAAACTCAATAGAACTTATTTCCTTTACAGAATGTTTCACGTTAAACTTATTTACCTAAACTATGTAGCTAACCGCTGAAGAAACTAATCTTAGCCTAATTTTTAACATTGTTTCACATAAAACAAAGTTTAAAATGGCTAAATTGACCATAAAATTGGTTGAAAACTAAAATTTGTATACACTAGTCTATACAAATCCACTTTTGGACCGAGTTATCCTCCGTTTTATCCACAGATAAACAAAAATAGGGCTTTCACCCTATTTTTCACTACAAGCGTTTTCCTGTGGACCTGAGGGGAATCGAACCCCTTACCTCAGCAATGCGAATGCTGCGCTCTACCAAATGAGCTACAGGCCCCTGCTTAAGGTACTATTATACATAACTCTACTGACCCTGAAATTGTGCCTCCAGCATGAATCGAACACACATTTTGCCCTTAGGACGGGCCTGTTCTATCCATTGAACTATGGAGGCAGATCAATATTAGGCTTATTCTACAGCACTTTTGGGCTTTTGGCAAGAATAATGACAAAGTATTATAATAATGATAATATACCACCACTAAATAAATACTATGCCTAATATTATACTAATTGTTATATCCGGAGGATTATTGCTTGGGATCTTCGTCCTTTACACCAAACTAAAGGCTTCGCAGACTCCCAAAGAAGAAAACAACATGTTCATCCTGATCCAAAATCAAATCCAGGATCTAGGACGACAGATGGAAAAAAAGATCGGCGACACACATCAGGCCATGAATACCAACCAGACCACCATGAACCAAGCTATCCAAGGTCAATTTGGTCAAAGCGCCAAGATCATCGCCGAAGTAACTGAAAAGCTCACTAAACTAGACGAAACCAATAAACAGATCATGGGCTTTGCTGATCAACTCCAAGATCTAGAAAATATTTTACAGAATCCAAAACAGCGCGGTATCCTAGGGGAGTACTATCTGGAAAATGTTTTAAAAAATGTTTTACCACCTGGAAGTTACCAGATGCAATACAAATTTGAAAACGGCGATATCGTAGATGCGGTAGTTTTTGTAAAAGAGAAAGTCATACCAATTGACTCCAAGTTTAGTTTGGAAAACTATAATCGTGCCGTGAGCGAAAAAGACCCGCAAAGAAAGTTAGAGCTTGAGGCTTTATTTAAAAGTGATTTAAAAAATAGAATAAACGAAACTAGCAAATACATTAAACCAAAAGAAGGTACTATGGATTTTGCTTTTATGTTTATTCCTTCTGAAGGTATTTATTATGATCTATTAGTAAACCAAGTAGGAAATCTCAAAACTAATACTCAGGATTTAATCGAATACGCTTTTAAAGAAAAACATGTTGTAATTGTTTCTCCAACTTCTTTTCTAGCTTATCTCCAAACTGTGTTACAAGGATTGCGTGCTATGCAGATAGAGGAGTCAGCCAAAGAAATTCGCCAACGTGTAGAAGAATTAAGCAAACACCTATTGGCCTATGATGAATATCTCAAAAAATTAGGTGTAAATTTATCCACTACAGTAAACAGCTACAATACAGTTTATAAAGAATTTAATAAAATTGATAAAGATGTAGTAAAGATAGTCGGAGCTGAAAGAAGAATTGAACCGCTCTTTTTGGAAAAACCTGTTTTAGAAGAATAAACAAAATAAAAAAACACCGGTAATCAATACCGGTGTTTTTTTATTTTGTTTATTTCTCACTAATAGTTACTGAAAGAATTTTTGTTGGATTCACCGGAGTAGAAGCTTCGCCAAATACTCCTGGTTTCACTTCACTCTCTGCAATCTTATCTACCGTATCCATACCACTAGTAACTTTTCCGAAAATTACATAATTTGGAGGTAGGGGATAATCAGCGTGCATAATAAAGAACTGACTACCATTAGTATTTGGACCACTGTTGGCCATAGCCACTGTACCGCGAGTATATTCTCCATTAAATGGTTCATCCGCAAATTTATACCCGGGGCCACCAGTACCATTACCCATTGGATCACCGCCTTGGATCATAAATCCTTTAATCACGCGATGAAAAATAGTATTGTCATAAAAGCCTTTGCGGGCCAAAGTGACAAAATTCTCCACAGTTTTTGGGGTCTGACCTAAATTAAAAGTAATGACAAAGTCACCATTGCTGGTATGAACTTCAGCCAAATACTGTTTTTGAGCATCAAAATTGTCCATAGATTTTTTCTTATTTAAATTATTAGTGGAAGTAGCACTGCTGGTCACATTTGTGTTTACAGCAGTTGGTACCATACTACCAGTACTTGTAGCATAATTCAAGATCTCATTTTGCACCGGCTTTGTTTCATCCAAAACTCTGGGCATAGTCTGGGCCACCAGATTCCAGAATTTTTTCCCATGATTCATTTGAGATAGATGGCAGAGTTCGTGGGCCACGATATATTCCGCCAGTTCGTCAGATAAGTATATCATTTTATAATTAAAATTTAAATTACCCTGCCTAGAGCAACTTCCCCAACGCGTGCTCATATTTTTTATACTTACTTTGGCATGTTTGAATCCATACACCGCGTTGAGTTTGGCAATTTTATCCCGTACCAGATGCAGTGCCTTACTCTTGTTCATCAAAAAATCTTTGGTGCCGGAAGGAAAAATACTTTTGGCCGAATTTTCTTTATGCTGCTTTAATTTATCTAACACCCAACCGGCATTTTGCATTAAAAATTTTTCCGCCTGTTTAGTAGACACAAACAACGGCACTGTAATAGTAACTTTTCCATCTCTTCTTATAGATATACGCAAAGATCGCGATCGACGCAGTCGCTTGAAGGTATAATCTATTTTTTGATTGTTCAATTCTATCTGCACAAATTACATTAACAAAATTAAACCGATTATTATTATAGAAAAAGCAATTAATTTTATAATCAAATTTTTCTTATCCAATGATTCTGATATAAATCCAGGAAATATCTTACTACACAGCAGCGCCATACCAAACACAAACAAAACCTGAAAACCTTCAAATGAATATACCAGCGCTCCAGATTTTAGAGACAGTGCCCATTGATTGAGAAAAGTTCCTAAAGTACTAATAATCACTACAATCAAAAAGGATAAAAAGAATTTAAGGGAGTTATTTTTAATAGTACTAATCAATTCCTTACGCACCTGACGATAAACCAAACACACTAAAGCCAACAAGGCATTAAAGAGGGTGGTCCAGAAAAAAATAGTATAAAAGGACAGGCTATGAGATAAAAAACGTATCATTACTGCATAAAAAGAATACAGAACACAAGCGACCATCATCAACCAAAAAGCTTTGGATAATTTAAAAGTAGTTTTTTCACTTTTCAAAGAAGCCACCACCGCGCCGCTAATCAAAAAAATCATAGCCACAAATTCACGGCCGGAAATTCTATCTCCTATCAAAAACCAACTAATTATTAAATTAAAAATTGGCAGAGTATTCCACAATATATTGATGCGGGTCACTTCTTCCACTTCCATAGCCTTCAGATAGGGGAAAGTACCAAAAGTATAGATAGCACTGGCGCAAAATAACCAAAACAACAAACTAATATGGGGTACCGCAATATAGTGAGCAGGCACAAAAGGCAACACCACCACACTTAGCACCATTATTAAAATCAAAAAAACGTATGGATTTTTTACTTTCGATCCAATTACTACTTTGGTATATACATTTTCTATGGCCCAAGAAAAATTAGAAGCCAGTGCCAAAAAAATCCAAGACATATTTATCTATAAGCTCTATAAAAAAGTAAAACGCCAACAAAAATGTTCATACCAAAAAACCATAGCACAATATAATCGGTATGCTGCAGCAATAAAGCCGCAATAATTATGAGATATTGAAAACCGAGCCCCCCCGTACTCAAATAACTTAAAAACTTCTCCTCTACGCTTCCTCGGTCTTTTTTAATTATCTTACATTCTACAAAATCCACCAATTTATCCTGCCAATCATATAAGACTACATACATTATATATAGGCATTTTAAAACCAAAGGGTGGTCGTAGCTATACACCGACTGACCATCTTCTTTTATTTGACTAGTTTTATCACCATTATTAAATTGACGAAGCAATATATAATAATAGTTAAAAATACTGCCTTGTAATATAAAAAATAGAAAAGCTGATAGGCGGGCCGCAAGTGACAAATCTCGAAAAGCTAAAAATAGTAACAGATTGCCCACAAAATCCAAATTACTATCCAAAAATCTACCCACTCGTGACGGACGATTTTGCAATCTAGCCAAAGAACCATCCACTGAATCCAAAACATTTTTAATCAACAATAAAATACTGGCCAGAAAATAATTTCTCAGACCTCCTTGTGAAACAAAATATATCGCTCCGAGCATTACCCCAAAATGAAATAGAGTAATATGATAAGCGTGAACTGAAGAATTTTTAAATTTACTAGCTAAACACACTGCGAGAGCACGCGCATAGTCAGAAAGATCCACAAAGCCTTTTTTATCTACTTTATAACCAGATACAGTCATACTTTTATATAAAACTTATTTCTTGAGTGGATGTAAATGGGCAGCGATACCAATAGATGCCGCGATAATCACCATATTTTTGATAATATATTGCCCTTCCAACGTAGGCACAAAAAAATGTGACCACATAGCCGACGGCAACAAGAACAAAGGCATAATAGTAGTCACCATATGCAAAAGTAGCAGGGGAATCACCAATCTCTCCAATCCTTTAATGAGAAATAATACACCAATCATCATTTCAAAAACTCCAAACCACACGACAAAATTATCTGGATTCACAAATCCAAGCGTATGCGACAACAAATCTTTCACCAACCCTGAAGCCGGACTATATCCAAGTACTTTCAAAACACCAAACCAAAAAAATACCACGAAGATAGATAAACGGGCAAAAGGAACAGAAATTTTCTTGGCAAAATTAATAAATTTAATATCAATTGAATGCAAATCCATAATATAAATATATGATTTAATCTAAACTATTATATAACAAAAGCAACCCTTTGAATAGGCTGCTTTATATAATTATTAGAGTTTATTTACCAGGTGAAGACAATTTAAAATAACCAAAAGTGAATGGTAAACCAGGGATAATCCGTATGTGGACTTTGCCTAGATATTCAGTCGGACTTATCTGCACAATTTCATCCAGAATAGCGCGCAGCCAAAAAGGATTACCATCAATATCATAATCAATTTTGAAGACTTCCAAATTTTTATCACGCACACCGGTACCATAGCCAGTCACAAAGGAATATTTTTTCTCTTCATTACCCTGAGCATTTTCAAAAATATTTATACCAGAATGATTAGTCTCATCAAATTTCTTGCCGCGCCAGGAAACCTGATGTCCTTCTACACTTCCTATATATAGCCCGTCGGGAGCGATCTTTGGCGATTTGCCATTTAAAAATATGCTCTGGCTAGGCTGGCGCTCTACCTGCCAGGTACGAAATAGACATATTAATATTATAACTACTACAATTACCACTAATACTTTAATGAACTTAAACATAATAAATAGTTTATTTGCTATTATTATAACACAGAAAAGATCAAAACAGCTAAAACAAAAATCCACCCAAATAGGTGGATTTTTGTAAATAATTATTTTTTGTTTTTCTTTGGTTTCTTTTTTTCTTTCTTTTGAGAATTGTTTCCCTTGGCCATACGAATATATTAAATAAATTAATGATTTAATTATACCATAAAACCAATATATAAAAAACACCTTTTATCTAAAGGAGTTTTTATAGTAGCTTGGCGGAGAGGGTGGGAGTCGAACCCACGAGGCCTTGCAGCCTACCGCTTTTCGAGAGCGGCACTTTCGACCACTCAGACACCTCTCCAAGGTAAGGACATAATATATAAAAAACCGGCTTTTGTCCACAGTCTCGCCTATTTTTAATCCTTGTGTATGATGATGTGTCATACTCAATAATATAATTAAAACTATTAAAAAAATTAAATAAAAATATCTGTACAATATTTTTTCAACTATGACTTGACGTAAAACTGTTTTCAGGACATAATAAACATTCGTGTTTGTTTTATTTAGTTAATAAATAAACTATGCAAACAGAGGGAAAGAAGGGCGTAAGCAGAGGCAAAACTACAGGTTTGGCGGCAATCGTAGCTATCACTTTAGTAGCTTTAGTAGCACCACAAAGTGTTACCTTAGCCAAAGAGCATCACCATAAATCTAAAAAGAAACACTCAAACAGCCAACCGGCCCCAGTAGTGACTCCAGTCAAACCTCCAATTACACCTCCCGTGGTACAGCCACCGGTGACACCGGTTGTCCCGCCGGTTACTCCACCCATAGTACCTACCCCTCCACCTACCGTTCATACCACACCAGCCCTCATCAATCCTTGGGATGGCACCATTATCTACGATGGTTACGGATCAGTAAATTGGGATGCAACTTCTGGAAAACTTACTATGGTTCCAAAAGCAGCCACTGCGTCCAACGAAACTCACGCTGCTTTAATGGTAAGCAAAACTAGCTACCACCAACCATACAAACTGAGCTTCAATATGAAGACCACCGCTCAGCTCCGCACTGGATCTCCAGCCAATGCTTGGGAAGTAGGTTGGGTAGCATTTGGCTATAAAGATGACGGTAAATTTAAATACCTTACTCTGAAACCAAATGGTTACGGCTTGGAACTTGGCGAATCTTTATTGAATCTAAAACAAGCCTTCCTTTACACTTCCGCCTTTAATCAAGATCAATTTCCAATTAATCAAGATTATAGTGTAGTAATCGGCGCTCAAAATAATGTCATTACTATCACTATCAACGGCAAACAGTATACTCAATATACTGTAGGAAGCAAAGATGCACTAAGCGTAGACGGTAAATACGGTTTCTATACCGAAGATGCCGCTGTACAATTCAGCAACATTAAAATGCAACAGCTATAAATTAAACAAAAAAACACTCGAGCAATTCGAGTGTTTTTTATTTTGATTATTTATTGGCACAATTAAACATCCACTGCACACCAAATTTATCTGTACAAAATCCAAAATATCCACCCCAAAACATTTCCGAAAGCATCATACCCACCTGACCACCTTCAGATAATGCTTTAAATAATTTATCTGTTTCTGCTCTAGTATCCGGCTCTAAATTAATATAAGCATTATTGCCAAAATTTACTTTGAAACCCATAGAATCTGGTGCATCGGTGCCAAGTAAAGCGTGTCCACCAAGAATTGGTAGTTCCACATGCATTACTAAATTTTTATCTTCTTCTGTCATTGGCGGCTGACCCTCCTGTGGAGGTGTTTCACCCAAACGGTGAATAGGTCCTACAAACTCTGTGCCAAATACTGATTTATAAAATAAAAATGCTTGTTCAGTTTCTCTAGTGAAATTTAAATAGGTACTTGTACGAGCCATATGATTATATATAAAAAAATTAAACTGTTATCGATCCGCGAAATCCTCTAGCGGCATAGTAGGATTCCGCTCCGTTATGATATACGAATACTTGATTGTAGCGAAAATCAGCAAAAATTGCGCCGCCTAGTTTTCTAATATTATCAGGTGTTTTAAGCCAGCTCGAAGTTTTTGTATCAAAATGTCCGAGTTTCTGCAACTCGCGATATTGTTCTTCTGTTAAAATCTCGATGCCCATGTCAGCTGCCATTTCCATAGCGCTATTTTCTGGCTTATGTTCTTTTCTTGATTCTAGCGCTTCACCATCGTAACAAAAACTTCTACGATCTTTCGGACTTTCGACTGAACAGTCATAAAAAATATATCCACCAGTCTTCTTATCACAGTCGACAACATCTGGCTCACCACCAGTTCTTTCCATTTCGCTGAGCGACCAAAGTTTATCAACACTCTTTTCTAGTTTTGTTTGTACCTTTGTCCATTCAATTCCTTTATGGCGACTCATATTTTTTTCAAAACGAGCTTTTAATATACCAAGAATTTCTTTAGTCCACCCTGATACTAATTCTTTTTTATTGCTTTTACTTTTCTTCATAGAATATAAATATTTTAAATTATCCTTACATAACTACATTACTACATTATAATAAAATAACCCTTTTGCATAGGGTTATTTTATGTGCGGAAGGGGTGGGATGATGTTGGAACGTGGATGACTAAGAATACTGACCAAAACTAAGCAGGTTATCCTTCGAGGATAACAGCCGCCTCCCCCAATAGCATATCTAAATTTGCTTGATATTCAATCTGTGTCTTCGTAATTAATAAAACCTTTTTGGCAATCTGTGAATGTAAATAATTATCACCAATTTTTTTTGCTGTTTCATTAAGAGGTCTCACAATATCTTTAAAACTTTTACCGCCGTACTGAGCACACACATCATCAAAATTTTTCTTTCCAAAAATCGGCGGGACATGATCGAGTATAGCTCGTAAAATCATTGCACATGAATGATAATTTTCTAAACTGTAATTGTCATCAAGCTCATTACAAAGTGATATCAATCTGCTTAAATCAAAATTTTTGTTTTTGATTCTTGTAAGACGCAACAAAGTGTTTTTGTCAAGATAAGAACTTCTCCCTTCTTCCGCATTTTTGACCTTTTGACTAAAGTTTTTTGCTTCAGCAATAGCTTTATTGATAATATATAAAAAGTCGTCTAGTTGTTTGCCGACCCCAATAAGGAACAATGCAGTGGCATCATAATATTTATGCACTGGAACTTGTCTTCCAGCGTATATCGCTTGGCTGTCTCTAGTCATTATTTGTCTTTTCCAGTAATCATTAAAAATATCAGTCTTGCTTCGTAGATTAAATTTTTCTATCTCATTTGCACTCTCTTTAGAAATACTTGAGAACGTAATAATAGCTTGTTTTCTCAGTTCATCAAACTTATCAGCAATAAAGTCAGCTTCTTTATCCAAATCTGTGAGCGCTATTCTAGAATCATTTTCAATTTTTTGACGAACTTCATCCCCGCTTATCTCGGACCACCCATCAGGCATACCGTTTATCAATCCCCATTCGATACTAAATCTGTTACTATTTGGTGGCGTTTGAAAATCGTTGTAAAATAGATTTGCATGCCCAACCAAATCTGATCCGCTCCAAGCATTATTTAATGTATTACATGCCGAACTAACCTTTTTTGCTGAGCTTACAATCTTGATAGAACGATTTTTTAGCTCTATAATTTCATCTTTAACTTTTTCTATTTGTTCATCCATAAATTTAATTTAGGGATACTTTCATCCCTACTGTTAAAACATAGCATTTTCGTATGCCAAAGACGGCTTAGCTATCTTTATATTTGTGTAATATTTGTCCCCTGCCCTGCGGAAGGGGTGGAACGATTTTAAACTAAAATAATAAACAAAACCGATATCGTGGGCAGAATAGGCATAAGGACCAGACAACTTTTCCATTTTTGTTATTTTAGCCAATTCGTCTAAATAAGACTTAATTTGTTCTGGCTCAACAATTTTTTGAGTTGTACCCTCAATAATTACTCTTTGACGCACTAATTGAGGGGCAAGATTTTTCCATTTCATATCTAATTTATTTCTTCAAACTCGCCAATCTTTTTATTCTTACGGCAATTATCCCATTTGAAATATTTACCATTCATAGAAATATAAACACCAGCGGGTAAAATTTGAACAAAAGCCAAGGCACTGCCTAGATTAAAAAGTCCGTCAGAACTACCAAATTTATAAGGGATCATTGCCCCTGTCAAAATAATAGTTTTATCTTTTATTTTTTCAGCCAAAACCTTAGCGGTTTCTACCATAGTATCAGTACCATGGGTAATTAAGATTTTATCAGCGTCAGTTTTAAGACAATTTTGAGCGATTGTTTCTCGATCATTGTCTTTCATATCTAAACTATCAATCATCATCAATGTTCGTATGTCAACATCTAAACGAGAACGACCGAGTTTTAACATCTCTGATAAGTGAGAATCTTTAAAAAATAATTCTCCGTTTAATTCGTTGTATTCTTTGTCAAAAGTACCCCCAGTTAAAAATATTTTGATAGCCATAATTTTAATAAAACAAATAAATATACTAATACACTACCAAAATATCAATAAATAATCAAGAAAATACTTAAATCGTGTTAAAACAAAAAATACGCCAAAATTAATTGGCATATTTTAAATATTTTGACTGTCCTCACTTTGGTTACAAACTAGTTATAATCAAAGTGAGTCGGGACAGTCAAAAGCTGTTTCTTTGTCCAACCCACCCGCACCCCGCCGCACGACCACGATTGGGTCGTCGGCAGAGCGCGATGGGGCGACGGAAACATGCATCAATGAGGATACATGTAGGCAGCAACAACAGTGGTCGCGGTAACAGCAGCGGCGAAGGAGAAGGCGCTGCGCAAGTGGCCGCTGAGGA
>JAPLWP010000123.1 GCA_026396535.1 Candidatus Magasanikiibacteriota bacterium
ACTACCGACATGCGACGACGTGAAAAATCAAAAGGAATTTCATCAATCTTTTCGTAATTTTTTTGGACTTCTAATCTTTTCTTTACCTCATTATGTTTTAAAATTGCTTCATCCATTAAATTATTCAAACCAGTTTGAAAGTAGCTATTGAGATAAGCGTAGTTTAAAACATTTTCATCCTGCTCTCCGTCTACATTTAAGAATTTTTCCAGTATTACTCTGCCTTCCGTAATGGTGCCGGTTTTATCAGTGCACAAAATATTCATGGAGCCAAAATTTTGTACGGAGTTAAGATGCTTCACAATTACTTTTTTGTTAGACATCTCAAGCGCTCCTTTGGAAAGATTTACAGCCACTATCATAGGAAGCATTTCCGGAGCCAAACCAATAGCGACGGCTAAAGAAAATAAAATAGCTTCAAGCCAATTGCCTTTGGTGAGGCCATTAATAAAAAACACTAGTGGCACCATCACCAAAATAAATTTCATTATAAGCCAGGTGAAATTTTTTATTCCCAAATCAAAAGTAGTAGGCGGCTCGGTATCGGTAAGATCTTTGGCAATGCTCCCGAGGTAAGTATTTTTCCCAGTAGCGGCTACCAGAGCGATGGCGCTTCCAACTTCCACATTGGTGCCAAGAAAACAGATATTGGTTAATTCAAGTGAATTACAATTTTCGTCTTCATTTATCTGAATCTTTTTTTCTACCGGCAGCGATTCGCCGGTGAGAGTCGATTGGTTGATAAATAAATTTTTGTAAGATAATAAAATTAAATCAGCGGGTACCATGTCACCGGCAGAAAGTTTTACAATATCTCCAGGTACCAAAGCAGGTAGGGGAATATTAATTTCTTTTCCGTTGCGGATAACTTTGGCGGTGGTATGTACCATCGCTTTGAGTGCGTGAGCCGCTTTGTCGGCTTTTATTTCTTGGAAGAATCTCAAGAGCACGCTCAATAGTACCATCGCTCCAATCATGAAGGTGGCTCTAGTGTCACCGGTAAAAAATGAAATTATAGCCAACGCTACTAAAAGCAAACTTAAAGGATCGCGAAAATTATTAAACAAAACTACTGGCCAAAAAAGCCTTTTTTCAGTGACTGCTTCGTTTTTCCCAAATTTTAGTAACCGTTTATGGGCCTCAGCACTGCTAAGTCCATGTTTGGCCGTAGTGTTAAATTCGCGTAGAAGTTTGGACTGTGGCATACAAGCCAAAACGCCAATTTTTGAACCAGAGGCCAGATTGAGCAGACCGTCCTTTTTTGCTTTTTTGGCACTGTGAGAAAGTAGATGTTTAAATTTGGACATAGTGGCTCTATTATACCAAAAATTACAATAAAAAAATACTGGTTTGGTAGAGTTTTATCAGTAGCGAAGGTGTTTAAATCTAGGTGATATAAAATAATAGGGGTTGACAAAAAATGAAAATAATATATAATTATCATCACAATGCGGTAGTAGTTCAGTTGGTAGAACGTCTCGTTGCCAACGAGAAGGTCGCCGGTTCGAATCCGGTCTGCCGCTCAAAACAGTCCAAAATAATGGACTGTTTTTTTATTTTAATCTTGATCTTTCTAGTGTTTTATGTATAATAATGCTGCCCGCGTGCGGGATTTGGAGGTTTGCTATGGCACATAGCCGTGGTTGTAGTGTGAAGGAAGGAACAGTGGGTGGTCGCACCTTGGAGCATTTGATTGAGGATCTCAAGGGAGAGGGATTCGAAGTTTTGGAGATCCATTACACTCCGGAAGGAGATCGCTTCGTCGCCCAAGTGCGCAGCCTCGACGGCGTCTGAGCTGTATTCAACCGCACCCCCGGGAAAGCATCTGCTTCCCGGGTGAGACTATAAGAAACCGCCTGATCACATGTCTATTTATATAATTTATTTTATATAAATAGACATCAGGCGGTTTCTATTGTTGACAATAATCAAAATTTGCGTTAAAATAGCCCTAGATTTCACAATATATCGCGGGGTAGAGCAACCAGGCAGCTCGCAGGGCCCATAACCCTGAGGTTCTCGGTTCAAATCCGAGCCCCGCAACAAATAAAAAACCACCTAATAGGTGGTTTTTTGATTATTTTTAAATTTAAACTACTGTACTGTTGTTGTCTAAATCCTTTTTATAGTATTGATCATACATCTCCCAAAAAGCTAGGAGCAGTGAGGCGATGACCGGTCCAATCACAAAGCCAGAAATACCAAAGGTGGCCAAACCGCCTAAAGTGGAAAATAATACTAAGAGTGGGTGAAGCTGAGAATCACGCCCGACCAAAACCGGACGTAATAGATTGTCTATTGTGCCAATGACTACGGTGCCAAATAAAATCATGGCGATGCCCGTACCGGTGTTACCGATAATTAATTCGCCGATAGCTGCGGGTAACCAAACAAAGTAACAGCCCAAAGCAGGTATGCAGGCCAAGATGACCATCAGTACACCCCAAACAGCCGCCCCTTTAATTCCAGCTAAAAAGAACATTCCAAATCCCATTACACCTTGTATTAAACCTAAGATCAAGGTGCCTTTTATGGTAGCGCGTACGGTAGAAGTGAATTTATCATAAAGAATTTTTTCATAGCGATCACCTAATGGACAAAGGTGCATTAATTCTTTGAGTAATTTTTCGCCATCACGTACAAAAAAGAACAAGGCATAAAACATTACCACAAACATGCCTGCAAAAATTAGAGAATTTTGGGTAATTATTTTGGCGCTTAATAAAATAAATCCAGTAAAAGATTGGGCCAGCTCAGTCAGCTTGGAAGTAATCAAGGTTTGGTTGATATGTAATTTTTGGATGATAGAGTTGGATTGGACAGCGCTAAAAAAGTTTTGCAGATCGGTGGCAATTTGATGAGAATTGTTCGAAGCGGCATCGTACAGGTCTAGAGTTTCTTTGATTACTAATGTACTTATAAGAACCAATGGTAATACAATAATAAAAAATATTAATACCAAAGTCAGAGCACTGCTAAAATTTGGAGATTTGGTTTTGGCTTTTATTTTTTTATAGGTAGGATAGAATATGCTGGCCAAAATTGCTGCCCAAAATAAAGGGTAGAAAAAAGGTTGCAAAATAGTAAAGAATAAATAAGTAACGCCGGCCAATAGGATAAAGAACAAGAAATGACGCATTTTTATAAAGTCCATATATTTTTTATTTATATCTATATATTATCAAAAAAACCAATTTTACTCAATTGACGGGGGATAATTTCACGGATGGTATCTCTGGAAACCACACGCAATATCAAAATAAGCAGAATATAGATAATACCACCCAATACTATAGAAATCAGAACATGTGGGGTTTGAAAATGAGTAATCGTCAGATACATTATAATAGAAGAGAGGGATATCTTGGCCAAAGCAGTAAGGCGCGGCACAAAGCGTGCATGATAACAGACAATAATTAGTAGACATACGCCAGCAAAAAATTCAGAAAATATCGTTACACCGGCTGCGCCATAAATTCCAAAACGAGGGATAAAAATAAAGTATCCAATCACGCTAAGAATAGCATCTGCTAGGTACACCCATACCGCTTGTTTTTGTTTGTTGATAGCCAAGGCTGTATAGCCAAATACCATCCCAAAGCAGATTCCAAAAATAGCTAGAGATAAATAGCTCAAAATTTTTCCAGCACTGGCAAAATCAGCCCCACCAACAAAGCTCATTATTTTGCTAGATAAAGCGACCGCTCCGAGCATGGTGGGAATAAGAAAAATTGCCACCAAATCAAAAGACATTTGTAGGCGATGTTTGAATTCGTCAATGTTCGAGCGAGACCAGGAATAGGCTAGAAGCGGTGCCATAATACCCATTATTAAAGCTGACATCTGAATGATGATATCCAATACTCGATAGCTAGCACCATAAAAAGCCACCTCTCTAGTGGATGTATATAAAGGAAGGATGACACGGTCACCCTGTAGATAGAAGGAATTGAAAATTACACAAAGCGCGGTTGGCCAGATTTTAATAAACAAGGCGCGGGAAATTTCTTTGTCAAAAGAAATATGAACCGAGGGCATTTTGTAATATAGATAAATTGCGTTTAGGATGGAGGCGGCTGAGATCAGAGCCATCATTGGTAAAAATTTGGCATCTAGTCTGGCTAGCATCAAAACACCGCCCAATAATACAAATCGGCCAATAAGCTCGCCAATAGTATTAATATAAGTTTTTAGTTGTTGTTGGTAGTAGCCAGTAAAGACATTACTAACCCCGATAGCAAAAAATGAAACTGAAATAATAATCACCGCGATTTTAATTTCAATTGGATATGGGAATAATAAAAATAAAAGGGGTGCGCCACCTTGAAATACTGCTGCTGTAATCAAACGCCAAGTAAAAAGTGTGTCCAAAAGCTTCTTTTGGTCAAAGCGCGGCTCGGACAACATGTTGGCCGTAGTAATGATAAATCCAAAGTCAGAAAATATTC
>JAPLWP010000086.1 GCA_026396535.1 Candidatus Magasanikiibacteriota bacterium
CATAACACCGGTTCCAACTCCGGTATTTTGGTCGCCAGTAACATTATTCGCGAGTGCATTCATCCCTATCGCAGTAACTCCCGCTCCATTCGTGTTGTTCACCAATGCACTCGACCCCACAGCAGTATTTTGGCTCCCGGATGTATTCCGATACATTGCATTAAATCCAATCCCGGTATTTGTTAGTGATCCATTATTTGGAGTCGAAAATTGCCCTGCGTTAGTACCGATAAACATGCTTCCAGAATTACTGGAAATGGAACGCATTTCTAAAACATTATTTCCCGCAGAATTGGTTAATACAAAAGTAGGATTATATGCTGCAGTGATTCGTTTAACAGAAATGTTTGAAATAGTTCCATTAAAAGTTGAGGTGGGGTTGAATGTAAGCGAACTGGAATTATCGACAGTTGTTGGACCATATGTGTAGGTAGTTGTGGGCACTACTCCATCTCCAACATCAGGATACCTATGGCCAGAGCCTCCTGTTGAAACCGCTCCTCCCAGTAACACCTCCACCTGCCCAGTTGTTCTCCCTGATATTGTAAATGTAATCTCATACGCAGTGGAGGCTGTTATTGTTACCGCTCGGCTTAGCGTGCTCGTATTTCCTGTTGTGTGTGTAAAACCAGCGCCATAACTGCCAGTCCAGTTTGTTGATGTCCATCCAGTCGAATCAGTTAATTCGGTGCCGAGCGCAGGAGATTCTAGTGTAGCAGTTGAGACTAAGTGTAATTTATACCCCGGTGCCGTCGTCCCAATCCCCACATTCCCATTCAAAATCGTGTAGCCACTTCCCGACGGAGTAAGCGTGACATTTTGATTCGTGCCACCAGCTGAAAAGTTGAGTGCGCCAGTGCTAGTAATCGATCCATTTGCGGTTCCTGTTCCGCCGTAAGCTAGACCAATCGTGTTTCCATTCCAAGTTTTGTTGGTTAGTACATCAGAGGAAATTGCAGTAATATAACCGGCGTTATTTGTCCACATTAAATTACTCCCCGATTTATTTATTAGCGCATCAGAAGATGAGGCGGTAATAAATCCGCTTGGATTAGTGGCATTGTAGGGCGTGAAAGTTAGCGCGCTTGTGACATCAGTACCGCTAAGAGTGACGACACCAGTTCTGGTATTGAAAGAATCGACTTTGGTACCGGTGAGATAGTTGGCATTATTGGTCCACATCGAAATATTACCGGATTTATTGGAAAGAATTTCTGTAGATGAAGCAGTGATATAGCCAGCATTATTCGTGAGTAGTGAAATATTTTCCCCTTCCAGCATTACATTTGAGCCGAGATAATTTGAATTGATGAGACTGCCCTGCCAAGTTCCATTAGTAATTGTGCCAAGGGTTGTGATGGAAGATTGACCGGTATAATTAGAAACAATAAAATCACCATCGATAGTTAAGTTTTGAATTGTCAAATTATGTTTCAAATCTTCAGAGGCGATAGAATTGTTGGCGATAATTCTTGAAGTAACCGCACCAGTATCCAAATTGATAGCTTTGATGGTATGGCGTTTAATGTTGCCGTTTTCGATGACATTTTTGACCAAATAAAACCGCCCGTCTTTTTGGATGATTTCGCCTAATGTTCCCAGATTACCTTTGATTTGGATGAATTGGTTTTTGAGGTTTTGACCGATGACTGGTTGTTGTTGATTGGTGTCCGTTTCACCCAAAACCCCCGTAGGGGTTTTATAAATCAAACCCCGATTCATCGCGTCTTGGTTTACGATGTCTTGATTTGCAGGATTTTGATTTGTTTCCGTAGTATTTTTAGACGCAATAAATTGCGTCTCTACAGAAGGATTAATAAAATTGGCCAATTGCCATTTCTCCGGAAGATGATAGGCGCTAAAGGCTACCAATGAAATTACCGTGATAAAACCCAGCGCACTTTTTTTGTTTTGAAAAAAAATCTTTTTCATTTTTTAGTGATTATATTTTTAGATACCAAAAAGGGACAACCCATCCTAAAAAGCTGTCCCAGCCGCGAAGCCAGTTATACACCATTTAGAGAGTTGCCCCTCACTGTGTATAACTGACACGACAAAAAGTCGTTTATTTTCGCGGCTGGTATTTTGTTAATTTCATTCTAGCATTTTTGAAATTATAGTCAATCAAAAAACCCGACATTAAAAATGCCGGATCGAAAAATGTTCCTTGGAATTTTTGGCTATTTACGAGAGAGAGAGAGAGTTCTTTTTCATTTATTTTTTATTTTAAGAAAATTTATATTGCGCCATCTGTTTCGATAGATTCAGTATAGCATAAAATGCTAGTTTTGTAATTTTTTATTCTCTTTCAGCGTTTTAAAATTATTCCTGGAAACAACCGGCCTGCCCAATTCTTTTTCCAGTTCTTTTCTGGCAATACCGGCAACCTTTCCGCCCCTGTTGGCATCGCGACTCAATTTTGGGATACCCTGCGAATTTTCTATGCGATGAATTTCCGTGGTGGAACGCTCGCCAAGCATTGTAAAAATCAATTCAAAATCATCCATGTGGTCGCGCAGATTTTCTCTTTTGAGACCTTTGAGTTTTTTGTATTCACTTGGGGTCACGCCAAAACTTGCTTTGGAAATTTCCGCTGTCAAGATTTCATATTCTCGTTGTTCTTTGGCACCCCGTTTTTGCCATTCGTCCGTCAGCTCCTCTCTGATTGCAATTCCGCGCATTCGTTTTTCAATCCAGCCGTCAGAATAACCCTTGAGTTTGTATAAAATTCTTGTTCTTTTCGTGGCGAGTTCTGGATCTTCAATTTCCTGCACCCGCTCATATCCAACCCTTGCCAGCCAACGCTTGAGAGGTTCTGCCTTAGGGGAAGGAATGGATTGAACAATCCGAAACATTCCTTCGGTATTGGCGCAATCAGTTTCACGCATTTTTCCGTCAGGAGCCAGTAGCTTCAACTGTCTACAATTTGTAGATAGTTGAAATTCACCTTCAATTTGCACTCTGGCTTTCATAGCAGTCCAATAAACACTCGGCCTATCACTATCAGTCAACGCCCTGACCACATCCACAACCGAAAACCACCATTCATTATTATAAATGATTTTTCTAATTTCCTTGCCTTTGAATACTGCTATTTTAGTTTCAGTTTCCATATTTATTGAAAATACTGATAAAAATCAGTATTCAAATAATGATTTCAAAACTACTCAAATTATACATCAAAAACGGATGTTTTCCAAATTTCCAAATGGGAGTTC
>JAPLWP010000063.1 GCA_026396535.1 Candidatus Magasanikiibacteriota bacterium
TGTCCGAGCTTGTTGAGATGGGGGAGATTATGAGTAAAAATTTTTATGTGGTGGTACCGTACGATCCATTGTCCAACAAACAAAAAAGTTTTTGGGCGAGATTGAGCGAAGTGTTTCATCCGGCTGTGACTGTGAAGCTCAAAGCTGAAAGATTTACCAAGCGTAAATATGATTTGGATCAACGCGTGCGTCAGGTAGAGTCTGGGTTGCGTGGTATTGGGCTCGAAGTAGTGCGCCTGGATACTCAATCATTGGTAGAAGTGTTATACTCTACTTACAATCCTGATATTGCTTTGACCGAGCGCATGGCGCCGATGGATAAAATGCAACTTGAACAAGAATAATATATATGGCCTTTAAACCACAATTTATTGCCAAGAAAAACGATAATGCTAGCTTGGGTAGCAAAGATAAAAGTAAATTAGAAAAAGCTACCGCGGCTGAATTAATCAGTTTGCAAGAAGAGCAAGTGTATCGCGAGGGTGTAGTATCGATAAAAGATATTATCGCGCCGGCGGCTTTTAATATTGAATCCAATTTTATTCAATTGGGTACTACATTTTGTCGTACACTTTTTATCATGAATTATCCGCGCTATATTTCAGTAGGGTGGAGCTCTCCCGTGATTGGATTGTCCGTGAATATGGATATCTCCATGTTTTTCTATCCTATCAAAGCGGAAATTATTTTAAAACAATTAAAAAATAAAGTAGGTGCTCTGGAAGCTCAAATCAGTGCCGATGCTGAAAAGGGCGCGCCGCGCGATCCAATACGAGAAACTGCCTTGCGTGATATTGAAGGACTGCGCGACAATCTGACTCAGGGAACGGAACATTTTTTCCAGTTCGCTTTTTACGTTACTATCTATACCAAAAATAAAGAAAAATTGGATCAATTATCCGAAGATATCGAAAGTATTTTTGGCAGTAAATTAATCATGAGTCGCAAAGTGCTCTATCAAGCTGAACAGGGTTTTAATTCTACCTTGCCTTTGTGTAATGATGAACTCATGATTTCCTACAACATGAATTCTTCTCCGATTGCGGCTTCGTTTCCGTTTATTTCGGCCGAGCTGACATCGGACAATGGTATTTTGTATGGTATAAATCGTCACAACAATAGTTTGATTTTGTTTGATCGCTTTTCGATGCAGAATGCCAACATGGTAGTGTTTGCTACTTCTGGTGCGGGTAAAAGTTATGCTATCAAATTGGAAATCTTACGTTCTTTGATGATGGGTCTGGAAGTGATCGTAATTGATCCGGAAATGGAATATAAACATTTATCCGATGCGGTGGGTGGTACTTATATCAATATTTCGCTATCAAGTGAAAGTAAAGTAAACCCATTTGATCTACCGCGCCCAATGGAGCAGGATCTTTCTGTGGATGATATTATTCGTAGCGCGGTAATTACTGTAAAAGGTTTGTTGCGTATTATGCTTGGTGGTATTACTACTGAGCAGGATTCAGTAATTGATAGAGCACTTATCGAAACTTATGCGAAGAAAGATATTGTATCGGGTGTAGATCTAAATACTGTCGAAGCGCCAATCATGCAAGATTTGCAAGAAGTGCTCGAAGGTATGGAAGGCTCCAATGAATTGGTATTAAAATTAAAAAAATATACTGAAGGTACTTTTAGTGGACTATTCAATTCACCAACCAATGTAGAGATGAAAAATCAGTTGGTGGTGTATAGTGTGCGTGATTTGGAAGATGAATTACGTCCTTTGGCAATTTATGCGATTATCAATTATATCTGGAATACCGTGCGCTCCGAACGTCGCAAGCGCGTGCTCGTGATTGATGAAGCTTGGTGGCTGATGCAGCACGAAGATTCTGCTAGATTTATTTTTGCTTTGGTCAAACGCTGTCGCAAATATTATTTAGGTGTAACTACCATTACTCAGGATGTAAATGATTTCTTGCATTCCCAATATGGACAGGCGATTGTGACCAACTCCGCTTTGCAATTATTGCTACGTCAATCTCCGGCCGCTGTCGATAATATTCAAAAAGTTTTCATGCTTACGGATAGTGAAAAATATTTACTACTTGAGAGCGCTCCGGGTGAAGGTATATTTTTTGCCGGTCTCAAACATGCAGCTATCAAAATTGTAGCTTCATATACCGAGGATCAGCTAGTGACTACCAATCCACAGCAATTGCTAGAGATTGAGCGTGCCAAACAAGAATTTGAAAAACAAACTAAATAATAATTTTGTATGATGCTTTCATTGCGTACTCGTATTTTTATAGTAGTTAGTCTGATAGTTTTATTCATTTTGGGTGTGAGTATATTTTTGTATGTTCGCTCCAAAAATAAACCTGTTCCAGTGGTAGATAATACCGGTACCAATGTTTTACCAAGTGGTGATAATACGAATCCAAGCAACACAATTTTGCCAGTTACTAATTTACAAAATGTAAAAGTGCCAAAAACCAGCACGCTTGAAACTCAGCAAAAAGCCGCTCAGAATATGGCCAAAATTTTTGTAGAAAGACTTAATTCTTATTCTTCCGAAAGTCGCTACCAGAATATGTTGGATGTAGAAAGTTTAGCCACTCCGAATTATTGGAAACAATTAAGCGCCAAAATCCCAGCCAATATTCCAGCCAACAGCCCTAATTTCTACGCTGTAAGTCTACAAGCTTATAGCGCCACAATATCTTCCTGGACTGATAATGCCGCTATCGTAGGTTTGCAAGTAAAAATCACTGAAGAAAAAGGCGGAACTATTACCAAAAGAGACGCTCAAGCCAAAGTAAATTTGGTAAAAAGTGGCGATGCTTGGCTGGTAGATAATTTCACAATGGTAAAA
>JAPLWP010000132.1 GCA_026396535.1 Candidatus Magasanikiibacteriota bacterium
GACTCTCACGAATTCTATACAAACCGCTCGATCACTCGAGTGCCTTGCGATAGCCTTCGTGAAGAACAGTTCTCGAACTGACATCTCCTGCACACCCCGCTTTGACACCTTGTCAGCGGGGCGGGAAACAAAAAACCACTCGTCCAATGCCAGTGAATTTAATTTTTTGAATTCAGTGGCAACGAGTGGTTTTTTAATTAACGAAATCGAATAATAATTGCCGTCCCTGAAAATACCAGTAGAGCGCCCAAAGCAAAGCGCCATGTTATTGTCTCGTTATATAACAAGAAGGCAAAGAGAGCAACAAACAGCGGATAAGAAATCTCGATCACGGAGGCAGTAGGCGCATGTAAAATTTTTACACTACTCAAGATCAAAAAACTAGCTAAAATTGTAAGAAACGTAGAAAATAATAATAATCCTAAATTATTTTTTCCGGAATTAATAATAGATTGAAATGAACCCTTTTCAAAAAACATTAAAGGCAAAACTATTAATGCCGATACAATATAAGAAAAAAACAGCAGACTAAGCGGCGACACTTTATCCATTATCTTTTGATCAAGCGTATATACCATCCCCCAAGCCACAGCCGCGCCGAGCGCAAAAAGATATCCAATAAAATTCATATTATAATATCTCCCCTTCTCTATTTTCTACTTCAGTTTTATCTATTATATAGATATCAGCACCATATTCATCTTGTCCCACCAATTTAGCTTCACGTTTGATAATAGATTCAAACGGACGACAAGCAAAACATCCATCCGCGTCTTGATTACACTTAAATCGATTAATCTGGCGTGCCACTTTTATCTGTCTGGCGATATCAAGAATTTTCTTTTCAGCGTCTGATACATCAGGCAAAGTTTTTTCAGTAAGCGTATCACTGTCGCCTAGATACCAGTAGCTAGCTTTAGTAGTTTTTCTTTTTTGACAATTGGAAACTAGCAAACTATATATAGGCAGCTGAAGAGAACTTTCCTCTTCCTGAATTTTCCCGGTTTTAAAATCAATAATATG
Source organism: Candidatus Magasanikiibacteriota bacterium (assembly GCA_026396535.1). Classification (GTDB taxonomy): domain Bacteria; phylum Patescibacteriota; class Patescibacteriia; order Magasanikbacterales; family GWA2-37-8; genus CAIOJG01. The sequence goes on from JAPLWP010000132.1 coordinate 1,024, forward strand.
TACACTGTCTGTGTCTGGCAAATATTCGAGCCAGTCTACTTTACCACACAAAATAATGTTATCTTCTTGCGATAGCCAGTAATACGGCAGATCCATCTGAATTTTTACCGATAGATTATTTATTGGCCCCGGATGATTATACACACGCGCGAGCATATCCAAGCCGCGCTTTTTATACTTATATTCTACTTCATCATTTGGAAACCCACCTTTTTCACCGCGCACTTTTTCCCAAGCACGATCAAATTTCACTGGCAACGGCTCATTGAAGCGAGTGCCGCGCTGTAGCTGAGATAAAGACTCGAGCACTTCATGCACAGTCTGACCCAGTGCGAGCGCCGGTGTCATTAATTTAATTTTATGACGAGTAGCTGGATCACGGTAAACATTTTTGAGAAAATAAGCACGCGGACATTTCAAAAAATCTGAAATGGAAGTGTGTGATACCCAAACGGCGGTGTATTTATCAGCTGGCATAAAGTTATTTAATATTAAATTTAATAATATCACGATTACAATTTTTGAACAAATAAAAAAATGATCGCTGTGGGCGACCATTTCGTGCTCGGGGCGGGACTCGAACCCGCATGCCTTTCGGCGAGGGATTTTAAGTCCCTTGTGGCTACCATTACACCACCCGAGCGAATTTTTCTCCACAAAGCTGCGAGAAGAATTGCATGTTTCAATTTGCGAATCAAATCTAGAAAACGCGATTCCCAGATAACGAATTATAGGGGAACCAGAGAGAGAATGCTTTCAGAATCCGATCCGATTAATACATCAGTTCTACCGCAGCTTTGTAGAGAAAAAAGTATTCTCATTGTAGAAGCTATACCGCTCCCTGTCAAGTGTGAATAAACTCTACTAAACTATTGTTTCTTCCACACCATTTTGCGCGTTTACAAAGCGCGCGGCGGTAAATAAATAATCACTTAACCGATTAAAATATTGATAAATTTCCGGGCGAATATTTTCTTCTTTTCCTAGCAACACCAATTCCCGCTCCGCTTTGCGACAAATTGTGCGCGCATGATGCAAGGTCGCACCAGCGATAATTCCACCGGGCAAAATAAAATTCTTTAATTCCGGTAACTGCTCGGTATATTCATCGATAATTTGTTCCAAATCTTTTATTTCTTCCTCTTCTATCTTTAGAATTTTGGAATTTACCGACATCTGTAGCGAAGCCAATTCTGCTCCCACTTTAAAAAGATCACTCTGAATTTTTTCCAAAAATCCAGCCGGCTCTTCACCATACAAATGAGATACCACTTGTCCCAATACTGAGTTGAGCTCATCTACCTCGCCCACAACGCGCAGAGTAATACAATCTTTGCTTACGCGTGTGCCGCCAAGCAATGAAGTTTCTCCTTTGTCTCCAGTTTTAGTATATATTTTCATAGATTTTTTATAATTACTAAGGTTGAGTAAAAAATAAAATAAATTTTATTTTTTCGAGACCTGACGTAATTTCAAATTCCGCAGGAATTTATCTTAACAAAAATAGTTTATGAAAGCAAATATATTGACAAATTAGTATTTTAATGATAGATTCACCGGTCACCCTTTACGCTATTTCAGCGAATACCAGGAGGCTGACAATGAGTACGACCGAGATCGTGCTGACCGTGGCAGCTGGGCTGCTGCTGGTCATGGTCATCTTCCTGGGTAGGGAGATGGTCAAAAAGTTTGGCTACATGCGGCAGTTCGTTGCCCACTCTCTCTTCAAGCATGAATGCTTGCTGGAAGTGGACGCGCGCGGCATGTATAACGTGGTGATTCACAATCGCCAACTGAGGCCTTTTTCCGTGCTCATCGGATTTGAGCTCAAGCTTCCGGGCTGTTCGCCCGGGTTTGACTACTACGGCTGCATGGACAGCAACCAGGAGGGCGAGCTCGTCTTCCGTATCTGGATGAAGGGCGGTCAGCCGCTGAAAACGGTTTTTCTTTTCAACCACGAAGTTTTGATGGCTCACCGTGGTAAACTGGAACCGGCTTTTACGGTCTACGTCGGATCCGATGACTTGGTGCCCAATACGATCTATCCACCGCACTGGTGGCAGAAGCATTTGCACATCTTCGGATGAGAGTCATCCCAGCACACCCGTCAGGAATTGGCCTGACGGGGATCTACTCAAAAACCACCTGCAATCCATACCAGAATAAAATAATTTTTATTTTGATATGGCAGGTGGTTTTTTTGTTTAAAACAAAATCCCACCCCGACCGACCTACCCAGGGGCAGATACAATCGAAGTGGGATCCACTACAAGCGTTTTCCGTGAGTTTAAGAGCAACCGGTGGTGCTACCGCAGTTCAGACATTTATAGCAACTACCGTTGCGAATCGTGATGTGACCACAAGTCGGACATGGTGGCGCGTCCCCCATCATCGATGACAACATTTTCTCAGCCCCACTGTTTTCCATATTGGCAGTGGAAACTGTATTTTTTACCGTGGTTGTTTTGGTGATAATTTCATCCACTTCAGTTACCTGAGAAATTTGTTCTTGCACTTTACTATCATCAAAAGTCAAAGATTTCTGACCGCGAGCTTCAGCAAATAATTTTTCAATTTGCTCTGCTCTATTTTTTTGAATTCCATCCGGCTTTACTTGAACAAAATCAGTGCGTCCCAAATATTCCATACCAAGTACGCGGAAGATGAAATCAATAATAGAAGTACAAGAGCGAACATTTGGATGATCGGTCACACCAGCTGGTTCAAAGCGAGTAAAGGTAAATTTGTCGACGTATT
>JAPLWP010000017.1 GCA_026396535.1 Candidatus Magasanikiibacteriota bacterium
CCGTGTCCAAATTAAAATTGGTGATGCTGGCTCCGTTTTGAGCCACTTGAATATTTTCACCTTGTTGATGTGATACTTGGTAGTTGGCTGGTAAAATTATTTGGCTTTCAAATCCACTGTCTATGCCGGATTGTTTTTGTACCACCAATTGGTACGGGCTAATTTTTTTATTAGAGAGAAATTTCTGCCAGATGTCTTGTCCGCCACTGCTGATATTGTCGATTTTGAAAGGTAGGCGATAAGTGAATTGGATTTGAGTAGTTTGTCCTGGAGTAGTGATGACCCAATTGCCGAAAGCAGTTTTATTAAATTCTTCAGTGACACGAGTGCCGGTTCGTTCGTCTATTTTTATTTCTTTTTCAGTTTGGCTCAGTAGATCATCAGTCTTATAATAATTTTCCGGTACATGGAAATTCGCTTCATCGGGCCAAGTAAATCCATTGGCAGAAATTAATTCACTGCCGCGAGGCACATAGACTCGGATATAATCAATATTAGGAGCGCCGTACATTTCTTCTTGGTCAGTGCCAGTGTGAGTGCGAGTAATTATTACAGTGTCTGATATTGTGCCATCATTTTCTACGATAGCTTGGTGACTGATAGTCTGATTTATTTTGGCATCACTTTTTTGTCCGTGAATATTGGTATTGAAAACCGCTAGATAATCTTGGTTGGAATTGGTTGGTAGAATTTTCCCAGCCCAACCCATTTGTTCAGTAGCATTTTGAGCAGTTTGATCTATGAAGTAAGCTTGAATTTCTTTTTTGGAAAGTGCGTCTTGGAGATTGGTGAGTAGCGGGATCAAATCTTTTGGTTGGCTGTTTTGAAAGTGTTCTATAAATTGTGGAGCTAAATCAGAAAGAATTTGTTTTGGTTTGTGAGCATCTTTTTCCGGACCGGATTCTACTACTTTTTGGATAGTAGGTAGAGCACTTTGAGCGGATATGGTGAGACCGCGTTTGGTATCGCTGATTGGTCCGGTGATAGCCAATAATCTTTCGAGTACGCTAGCATTGATAGCGATTACGCCGTCAGCAGTGATATTACGGCTGTGGCGATAGAACCATAATATTTTTTGGGCGGAAACAGAAAAATCTGGGAACCAATTGGAATCTTGAAATTCCCAACGCTTGTTGGTGAGTAGTAGAGGAGTAGGAGGAATAACATATTGATCCAGCTGTCCCTGTAAATCATAAGTGCCGCCAGGTGGAACTTCAAGATTTAAAATTTTGCCATCTTTTACATCGAGGATCGCAAAGCTGCCCATGAAGCCGCCGGTAGGACGCAATTCAGCTGGGTTTTGAAATACTAATAAATAACGACGCTGACCGCGCGCTCCAAAAATTTCTTTGAGTGATCCTCCTAAGTCCGAAAGATTTTTTAGATCAGAAAGTACCGCTCCAAAAACATTTTTAAAATCTTTAAATGGTGCTTGATAAGCTAGCGGCAGGGCGGTCTCGTCTACACCGCTGAGATCATCCATAGCCGCCTGGTAATTTGGGATAGCGGCATGTAAATGATCCATTACTACATTCATTCTTTCTTCCAGAGTGCTGCTGACGTTGGTTTGGCTTTCGCCAATACCTTTGAGCAAGTAAGTATTGCCTAGAGCAATTTTTTGTCCGGCCAATAATAAATTTTGTCGGCTCTTTACTTCATTTTCCATTACTGGAATTACGGAAACTATTTTTTGTAAAACCTGATGTTTGGTTTGCATGGTTTCTACTGCATTGCCAAAACTATTCAATGCTTCATCGATTGCCATTTGAGCGGTGGGCAAATTGGATTGCATCAAAGCGGCCGTGGAGTTTTGTAAGGACATAAAGCCGTTGGTGCTGTCGGATGCAATTTTATTTTTGGTGAGTTGTACATCCTGATAGTAACTATTGGCTTTGCCTGGTAATACCAAAATAATAGCTAGTACCGCCAGGGACACCGCTGTTTTTTGTAAAATTAAATTTGTTTTCATCCAACCACCAAAATCTTTGGTAGCATCCTCCAAATGCTGAGCGGTTTTTGTTTCCCAATTTTTCCAACTCTGCTTTACTTTTAATAATTTATTTTCCTGTTTAATTTTAGGAACAGAAATTATATTTTTTGGAATAGTAATTTGGGAATTGAGCGGTCTGAATAATTTTTCAGTAGTAAATTTATTAAAAGCAGGAGATTCTTCTTCAGGCTGCTCGATCGCAGGCTCTAGAGTAATTGGATAAGAAATTTTTGGACTAGAACTTTCTTTTATTTTTTTATAAGCATCTTCAAAATCAGACTGATGAGACTGTGGTCCTACGCTTTGGATTCGATCCAACGCTGAATCCGGTTGTTTTTTGAGATTCACTACATGGGGAGAATGAGTAGGAGTAGTGGTGACATGATGAACAAAAAATTTGATAGGGGTAAAAGCCGGGGAACTACTTTTTGGGATAATCAAAGAAGCCTGAAATTTCTCACAGGTAGATTTATTGTGTCCACTTTTGTCGCAAAAGGCGCAGCGGCGTAGTTGCGGCCTTTTTCTATCGAATATTTTCTTAATTTTTGACATGAAAAAACCGAGAAATTTAAACTTCCTATATTATACACGTTTTTGGAGCTATTAGCACGAGAAAAAATGAACAGTTATCCACTTTTATCGGCAGTTTTTATAAATTGAGAGCGTTTGGCTAACTGTAGAGTTCCAAGAGTATTTTTTTATTATTGCCAAAATTTCTGGCAGACAAGTGGTGTTGGAGCTAATTACCGGTATGTGGTATTGCATTGCCTCTAGCGGTGGCAGACCAAAGCCTTCATAGAGACTTGGGAAAATATAAAGAGTAGCATTTTTGTATAAATTTGGTAATTCATCGTCTGGTACAAAGCCAACCAATATCACATTTTGAATATTTTTCTCTTTTATCAATTTTTCCAACCGTTCATAAAAATAATTCTTATTTCCAGCTAATACCAGTTGAAAATTATTGTTATATTTTTGACAAAAAATTTCCCAAGCGCTCAGCAATGTTTCCAAATTTTTATGAGGATAAGCTACGCCTACGTATAGCCAATAAGGCTTGGTGATATTGTATTTTTTATTTAGATCAATATTGGAAAAAAGCTTAATTTCAAAGGGCGAAAGCAAGGTAACACTTATTTTTTCTGATTTTATTTTTAGGGTCTGTATAATGTCTTTTTTGGTAAATTCGCTGATAGTAATTATTTTTTTTGATTGTTTGGCGGCATGATTTAGTACAGCCAAAAATATTTTATTTTTAATCCAATAAAATATTGGGGATAGAGTGCTGGCACGGCGACTTGGGTAGTGTAAAAGTAACAAATCGTGAATAGTAACTATGAAATTTTTATTAAAAAATAGCGGCACATTCCAGTGAGGAAAATGTACTAAATCTACTTTTAGTTTTTTGATTATTTTAGGTAGTAATATTTGCTCTTTCCAGCCGTACCACGGGATATCAGCTAGAACTTTTTGAAAATTGGGATTCGAAGGTGAATATTCATTCCAATTGGACTGGCGTAATAAAATAGTATACTGATTTTCAGTATCAATTTTTTCTAGATTTAAAATAAGCTGTTCAATATAGCGACCCAGCCCACCTTGCTTGGGGCCGTACATGCGGGCGTCGATAGCGATTTTCATAAAAATTTTCTTTTGCCCATTATAGCAAGACCTTGACTTTTTGGCTATTTTTTAGTTATATTCCTACAGTATTTGAGTTTTTGGCCCACAAAGCGTGGGCTATACGGCTCAGACTATCTGCGGAGGTTCGCTGTGGCAAGGGACGACTTCAACGGTGCGTTGGGTACGGTTCTGCGTCAAGAGTTTGGCGTTGATTGGAAAGACGATGAGTCTACGATCGAGATCGACAGTCTGTTGGTCTGGGATCTGCTGCGTCGGCTCGAAATCGTGCTGGGCGAACGGCCGGTCAATGCTCCGGTGGTCCGCGATATGTCCCTGAAGGACTTCGTGACCAACATGATGCAGGCCTTTGGGTTTGCATAGGAGGAGGGAATGTACGCTCGCGCTCCGCCACTTTAATAGTGGGCAGGGAGGTGAGTGTCAAAAAACCGTTCACCACCTGTTTTGTTTCTAAATATTTTGGGAATAAAACAAGTGAACGGTTTTTTGTTTTAATTTTTTTAATAATAGATTGCCAAAAACGATTTTTTGCATTATAATTAAGGTGTAATAATTTTTTGGTATGCCTTATTTAAGTCGCATTCTAGGGAGCCCTGTCAGTGACAGCAGCGAAGCAGTAGTTGGCAGACTAGAAGATATTTTGGTCAAGCCAAAAGCGGGTGATTATTGTCGATTGGAATATTTGATTGTAAAGAAACGACATTCCAAAAAAAGAGTAATTATTCCTTATGAAGCAGTAGAAAATTTTAGCAAAGAAGAAGTTTCTTTGCGTGTTTTGTTTTCCAAAATAAATTTTTTAAGTAGTATCCCTGAAGGATATGTTCAGCTCAATCGCGATGTGATGGATCAACAGATTGTAGATCTCTCCGGCGCGCGTGTAGTGCGTGTGAATGATTTGAGGGTCGGAGATTTTGAAGGAAAAATTAGCGTTTTAGCCATAGATATCAGTAATCGCGGTCTTTTGCGACGACTTGGCCTTACTTGGCTTGATATATTTAATATCCTAAAAGTCAATTTGATTGATTGGCGTAAAGTGCAGCCGGTAAAGGGTGAATTAAAACTAGATAGCGCCTCCAAAGATCTTACCAGATTGCATCCAGCTGATATCGCTAATATCGTAGAAGATTTGAGTTTAAAACAAGGTAGTAATTTGGTTTTGTCGCTAGACAAAAATACTGCCGCTCAAGTGTTTGAAGAAATTGATCCGGAGATGCAGAAATTATTAATTTCTCATCTGAGTCCTGAGCATGCGGCCCGTATCAGTGAACGTATGTCTGTAGATGAGCTCGTGGATCTGATTCACTTTTTGCCAGAGCATAAATCTGAGCAGCTTTTGGATTATGTAGAGAAAGATCGCATCAAACATGTTCATAAACTTTTAAAATACGAAGACAATACTGCGGGTGGTTTGATGTCTCTGGAATTTTTGAGCTGTTTACCGGATGAGACGGTGGGGCAGGCTATTGAAAAAATACGAAAACTTTCTGATAGATTTCGTTCTATTAATTATGTTTATATTTTGGATGAAAAAGGAAAATACAAAGGCGTCGCTTCTTTGCGCCGTTTGTTGGTCAATGATCCCGAGGCTCCGTTGAGTAAAATCATGAAAAAAAGTTCTAATTTGCCAGTGCTTTTACCAAATCATTCTGTAAAAAGAGTGGCTCATATGATGACAAAATACGATTTAAATACCGTGGCTGTACTCGACAAAGATAACAACTTTTTGGGAGTGGTGACAGTCGATGATGTAATGCGAGTTTTATTGCCAAACGCTTAAAATATGACCACTGAAAAAAAACATAAAAAATTGTGGACCAAACTTTTGTTAGTAAGTTCCGTAATTGGTCCAGGGATTATTGCGGGTACGGCCGACAATGATGCCGGTGGTATCGCTACTTATTCGGTAGCTGGTGCGCAATTTGGGTATCATCTGATTTGGGTATTATTTTTGATTACTTTTGTTTTGGCGATTACTCAGGAAATGGGTGCACGTTTGGGTATAGTATCTGGTAAAGGATTGGCCGCTTTGATTCGTGAAAACTTTCCTTTCAAAGCTACTTTTTTGATTATTTCTCTGAGCTTCATAGCTAATTGGGCCAATATTTTGGCGGATGTGGCCGGTATGTCAGCAGTGGCCAATATTTATGGTATTCCGGCTTGGCTTTTTGTTTTAAGCTCGGCCGCCCTGCTGAGTTGGCTCGTGATCTCTGGAAATTTTAAAAATATTCAGCGAGTTTTTCTCACTTCGTCGCTAATGTATTTTGCCTATGTGTTTGCTGGATTTATGATTCATCCGGATTGGACTGAGGCTACCAAATCTATCGTGGTGCCATCTATTATTCCTACTCCAGAATTTTTGTTTATGGCGATTGCGCTTATTGGTACGACTGTGACTATTTGGGGACAATTTTTTGTGCAATCTTACTTTGCGGAAAAGGGTGTGCGCAGTGAAGATTTGCCACTGGCTAGATTGGATGTAGCTACTGGTGCGCTTTGGACAAATTTTGTGGCTTTTTTTATTATCGTCGCTACCGCTGGCACACTCTATGTGCGTCACATTAGTATCACTGATGCCGCAGACGCGGCTTTGGCTCTTGAACCGTTTGCGGGTGCGATGGCCAAGCATTTATTCGCCTGGGGGCTCTACAATGCGGCTATGCTTGGTGCCGGTGTAGTGACTATTTCTACAGCTTATACCATTACCGAAGCGTTTGGCTGGGAAGGTAAGATAAATGCCGGCTTCAAAGAGTCGTCAGCCTTTTATAAAATATTTTTGATTTGTATTTTTTCTGCCTCAGCGCTGGTATTGGTACCGAATTTTCCAATTGTGCCAGTGCTCGTAGCTTCTCAGGCTCTGAATACTTTTATTTTACCGATATTATTTATCTTCCTGTTACGTTTGCTCAATCGCGCTGATATTATGGGTAAACATAAAAATGGATTGTGGAGCAACGTCTTTGGTTGGGTTTCGATTGTTGGTCTTTCGGTTTTAAATTTAGCTTATTTTGTCTATCTAATTGTTTCTAAATTTAGATAGTATTTTCAATAGCGGCTAGCCAAGTAGCGGCCGCTTTTTCCCAAGAGTATCTTTCGGCCACAATGTGGCCTTTTTTAATATAATTATTTTTTAGCTCCTGATCAGTAAGAAGTGTTTTTATTGCTATGCACAGGTCGGTTATTTTATTTGGATTTACGAGATAGGATGCATCCTGAGTGATTTCCGGCAAAGAGGCGCGATTGGCCGCAATGGTCGCAGTGCCCATACGCATCGCTTCAATCAGTGGAAATCCGAAGCCTTCGTAGAAACTATCGAAGATAAAGAGTGAAGATGATTGATAGAATATTGGTTTGTCATTGGCGGCAATATAGCCAATGAATTTTATTTGTGATGCTAGAGGAGATTTTTGCGCGGCGTCGTAGATTTCTTTGTTCTTCCAGCCGGGAGCACCTACTATGAGAAGAGAATATTTATTACTAATTTCTGGAGGTAATTTTTCATAAGCGCGGATGATGGTAATAATATTTTTGCGCGGTTCGATAGATCCCAGAAATAGAATAAAATTTTCTGGCAGATTATAGCGGTTGAGTACACGGGTTTTGTCTATTTTTAGTGATGGATTATTCAGAGAAAAACTATCATCCACGCCTGGATAAATTACTTTTATTTTTTCTTTTGGTATTTTATAATAATTTTCCAAATCACGTTTGGTATTTTCTGATGGCACTATTATCATCTGAGCATGTCGGGTTTGATTTTTTGGTGCGATTATTTTATGCCAGAAATTTTGTTTGGCAGTGTAGAATTGCGGGAAAATTTCAAATGATAAATCGTGGATAGTCAAAGCGTAGGGGATGTTGGAGCTAAGATGAAAAAAATTTAAATTTGGTGCATACCAATAATTAATTTTGACTGGAAGAAATTGATCAATTTTTATAAGTTTCAACTGCAAAGCCAGATTGAAAAATTTGTTTGGGTAACGACTCTCTACATAATGCACATTTTCTTTTTGCCAGGACAGAGCTTGGATAGGGTAGCTACGGGACGCATTATAAAAAAGATAATATTGGTTTTTATTATCCAATTTAAAAACAGCGTTGAGGAGCTCATAAGTGTACTCTCCAACGCCGGTTTTATTTTTGGTCATCAACGGACGGATGTCTATTCCTATATTCATATATTATCCGGCTCTAGCGGCTTTGAATTTAGAATATTGTTCAGTAACAAATTTTTCCATCTCGGTTTTGAATCGGTCGGTAGAAAAACTTTGAGCGTGGTTGCGGATTTTGGTACTGTCAAAAGTGGTCTGGTCAAAATTCAGCAAGGTGTGCAGTAGAGATTCCCAGGTCTGTTCGCTGAAAAATACTCCGGTTTCATTGGGAATTACGGTTTCGGTGGCACCGCCTTGATTGAAGGCGATAATGGGGCGACCGGCGGCCATAGCTTCTAGTGGAGTGATGCCAAAATCTTCTTTTTGAGGATGGATAAAAGCTCTAGCTTCGCTGAGAAGTTTTATTTTTTCTTCTTCGGAAATTTTACCGTAGAATTCGATATTGGCTTTAGCGATTCTTTTGAGATGGGGGTATTCGCTGCCGGTGCCGAAAATTTTCAGAGGCCAGCCTAGGCGGTTGAATACTTTTATTATTAGATCCATACGTTTGTATGGTACCAGGCGTCCACCGGCTACAAAATAATTTTCTACTTTGGGAGCAATTTGAAATCTAGCGGTGTCTACCGGAGGGAAAATTATTTGGCTTGGACGGCGATAGTATTTTTCAATACGACGCTTCACGGTATTGGAGTTGGCGATGAATTGATCAACACGCTGGGTGCTAAGCTGATCCCACAAACGCAAGCGATGAGTAAGAAGCGGTAAAATAATTTTTACCAAGCGATTATTTTTTAGATCAGATAAATAGTTGTTGCCATCACCCCACAAAAATCGTGGTGGTGTGTGGCAGTAGGCGATATGCAGAGTGTCAGTGGAAGTAATTACACCTTTGGCAAATCCAGAAGAGGAAGAAATAACCAGATCAAATCCCTGCAATTGGTGGCGCTCGGTAGCTAGAGGCATCAGCGGCAGGTACCACTGAAAAATTTGATTAACAAAAGGAAAATGATTTAAAAAAGAGGTGCGAATTTTTTCATGATCCAAATAATTTATTTTATTGGCATCGTGAAATAAAACAAAAATTGGCGCGTCTGGCCAAATTTCATGTAAGGCTTTAAGCACTTTTTCTGCCCCTCCATCCTGAGAAAGATAATCGTGAACTAGGGCCACCTTCATATAATAGATCCGGTTTTTCGCAAAACGATAAATGGAGTTTTAATTAAAATTACCAAATCGGTAAATAGGCTCCAATGTTCAATATAGAAAATATCCAAACGAGCTTCTTCGTCAAAGCTCAAATTGCTGCGTCCGGAAATTTGGGTAATCCCGGTAATGCCCGGCTTGATAGCCAGGACAGTTTTGTGCCATTTTTCATATTTATTTACTTCGCGTGGCTGGTGTGGACGTGGACCGACCAGACTCATTTCACCCTTTAAAACATTGAAGAATTGTGGAAACTCATCGATACTAAAGCAGCGAATAAAGCGACCAAACGGAGTAATGCGTGGGTCATTTTTTATTTTATAGACCGGGCCTTTCTTTTCACTTTTTTCTTCAATTAATTTCTTTTCTAATTTCAAAGCTTCTTCGCCATCCTTGCCAAATTGATCGCCGGTGCAATATTTTTGATACATCGAACGAAATTTTAGAGTAAGGAATTTTTCACCCTCTTGTCCGACGCGTTCATTTTTATAAATAATTGGAAACCCACTTTCTATCGCAATCACGATAGAGGTAATCAGGAAGACAGGAGAGAGAACAATAATCAAAAATAAACTGCCCACAATATCAGCTAGGCGTTTGAGCAGACTGCCCCAGCCACCTAGACGAGTGCGGCGCAATTCAATGATTGGAATGCCGGCAATAGTGGACACGGACATATTGGAAGATATAGTAGCGAAAAGATCGGCAGAGTATTTGAAAGTAATATGATTTTCGTTGGCAAAATCAATAGCTTGAAGAGCTTCTTCTTCATGGCTTTTTGGATTGGTGAAAATAATTTCATCAACGCCGGATTTTTTGAGGCTGTTAAATTTTTCCAAACTAAAATGAGGAACTTGAGCCACTATTTTGTAGCCAAAGTGAGAATAAGTAGTAAAAGTTTTTAAAATTTGTTCTTCTACTTCACCGCTGCCAATGATGACGGTGCGGCGTAGGCCTAGTCCCAGGCGATAGCAGAGAATTTTTAGCAGTCTCAGAGTAATACGGGCGGCACATACATAGATCACGGCCAATATCCAACTGGCTAACACCAAAAAGCGAGAGTCAAATTTTTGGAAAGTAAAAAATACATAAATGGTGATAGCGGCAAACCCAGTGGCGCAAGCAAAAAAGACGCGGTTGAGCTCGCTGGTCAATTTGCGGTTGGGATTGGTGCTGTACAATCCAGAAATTGCAAAGATCGCAATCCATCCACCGGCTACGATAAGGGCGAGCGGCCAGTATTTATCCCAGGGCAGATTGAAAATCACCGGACGAATAGCGGTGGTGATTTTGGCAAAACGCAAACTATAGGCCGTAAAGGCGGCCAAGATCAGCATGAAATAATCTAGAGGTAACTGTAAAAAAGTAAATGTAAGTTCAAAGCGTTTCATGCTCTATATTTTAAGCTAAAAACGATTTATCGTCAATTGGTCCAAAAATTGACTTTTGCCCACAATTTAGATAAAATTAAGCCATTAAAATATGCAATTGATTTTTTCAGCCACTCAAGTGAATGATCCGGAACACTTTATCCGCCGCTGTGGATATGGGCTGCACCGCACGCGTACCGGTGAGACTAGCTATGTGAAGCGAGTGCATCGCGACTGGTATCCGAGATTTCATGTGTATGTAAAAAAACAAGGTGAAAATTTTGTTTTCAATTTACATCTGGATCAGCGTGCACCCGTATATGAAGGACAGACTGCTCATGCTGGAGAATACGATGGCGAAGTGGTAGAGCGTGAAGCTGAAAGAATAAAAAATACTGTGGTATGATGAAAAAAATTCTAATATTTATCGGTCCTCCGGGCTCAGGCAAAGGTACTCAGGCCAAATTGCTAGCCCAAAAATACGGTTTTAAACATATTTCTACCGGTGATTTGTTGCGCGAGCTAACTACCAATGAACAGGCGAGCGAGCAACAGAAAGAAGCGCTGGAAGAAATGAAAGCCGGTAAGCTTGTGCCAGATTGGCTTATCTATGAATTGGCTTTTGCAGCGGTAAAAGAAAATTTGGACAATGGAAAAGGCGTGGTCCTCGATGGCGCAATTCGAAATTTGGAACAAGCGCAAAAATATCAAGAATTTTTTGAACAAAATAGTTGGAGCGACGAAGTGCTCACGGTAGAAGTAGCTTTAAGTGATGAAGAAGCTTTCAATCGTCTGACCAAACGCCGAATTTGCAAAAATTGTGGAGAAATTATTTATTAAAAGTGCTCGACGGCAATCAGAGTATTGAAAAAGTGAGCACAGATATTGCCGCTTTGTTTTAAATAATTTTATATGGCCAACATCAAAAATCCACAAGAAATAAAACAGATCCTAGCTGCCTGTAAATTAACTGGTGAAGTTTTGGAAAAATTACAAACTCTTACCAAACCTGGTATGAGTACTTTGGAGGTGGATGTGTTGGCGGAAAAAATGATTCGTGATGCGGGTGGCCGACCTGCTTTTAAAGGCTATACCACTGGCCCAGGCGATACTCCATTTCCAAATACCATTTGTGCTTCGGTAAATGAAGAGCTGGTACACGCTATCGCTACCAAAGAAAAAATTCTTAAAGATGGCGATATTTTTACGATTGATATTGGCATGCAATGGCCTTTCAAAAAAGGTGAGCCGGGATATTTTACTGATACCGCTATTACTTTTGTGGTAGGTAAAAGTAAACCAACGGCTGAAATTCAAAAATTATTGGATGTCACTCGTGATTCTATGTATGCTGGTATTGCAGCTGCGGTGCCGGGTAATAGTGTGGCTGACATCGGCAAAGCCGTAGAAAATTATGTAAAATCTCAAGGAAAATACGGTATCGTGCGTGATTTGGTAGGGCATGGCGTAGGTCATGCGGTGCATGAAGATCCAAAGATTCCAAATTATTATGATCCAAAATTGGAAAAGATAAAATTGAAACCAGGGATGGTGATTGCGATTGAACCGATGATTGCGCTGGGTACTTGGAAAGTAAAAATGGCTGATGACGGTTGGACAATCTTGATGGCTGATGATTCTATGTGCGCGCATTTTGAACATACTATTGTAATCACTGAAACTGGAAATATCGTCGCTACTCAAAGACCTAGTGAAAAAATTTAATCTCAAACATGAATATTCTCGCTATTGATTTTGGAACAAAAAATATCGGCCTGGCTTGGAGCGATACCGGGATCGGGGTAGTGTTTCCATTTGGCGTGATAAAAAATGAAGATAAAAACAAAGCTAAAAGAGAATTGCTCGATTTTATCAAAAAAGAAAGAGCGGAAAGATTGGTAGTAGGACTACCATTTTCTCTAGACGGTGGTGAAAATAAAAATACCGAGCGTATCCGTGAATTTGTAGTAGATTTAAAAACAGATATAAAAGTAGATTTCTTTGATGAGCGTTTTTCATCCGCTCAGGCCGATCGCTCAGAGGGTGGGGTTAGCCGTGATGAAAAATCGGCCATGATAATCTTGGAGGGATATTTGCATAAGCTAAAAAAATAGCATGTACTCCTTTGTTCTCAAACGTTCAGATTTACGCGAGAATGATCAAATGGTCACATTATATACTCTGGAAAAAGGCAAAGTGGACGCTTTGGCCCGCGGAGTGAAAAAAATACTTAGCAAAAACTCGGCCTATTTGTTGCCGGTTTTTTTAATTGATGCGGAAGTGTTGGCCGGCAAAGAGGTAAATCACCTTACCAAAGCTTTGCCGATGTTTGTATATAAAAATATTTTGGAAGATTTAAATAAGATGAGTTTGATGCAGACGGTTTTTAAATGGGTAAATATTTTGACTAAATACGAGAGTGATCCCAAGATTTTTCTTTTGATAAAAAGTTGGATGGAATTTTTGGACCAGACCACTCAAATCAGTGCTGGCTTGGCCTATGGATTTTTGGGAAATATTTTGATTGCTTTGGGATTTGGTCCCGAGCTTGATAGCTGTATATTTTGTCAGACCAAAGATAATCTGACCTCTTTTTATCCAAGTGCCGGTGGGGTAGTATGTAGAAATTGCTTTCTTTTAAAAAAACAGGCCGGCTCCCAGATATATCCTTTGCGCGCCATTGATCTGCAGGCGATGCGTTTACTTTTTGGCAATAATTGGGATAAAATATTAGAACAAAATACAGAGATTGCCAACAGGCTAGTGTTTTTGTATGGGCAATATCACAGCGAGCGCAGATTGCCAAAATACAAAGTCGTTTAGTTTTAATAATTTAAAATATTTATAAATTTAATTTTCTTCTACTATGTCAAAATTGTGGCAAAAGAAAAATAGCGTAATCAACAAATTGGTAGAGAGCTACACGGTAGCGGAGGATTATAAATTGGACAAAGAAATTTGTCTCTACGATATGGAAGCTAGTTGGGCGCACGCACAGGGTCTTCATAAAATTGGATTATTAACATCGAAAGAATTAGCGACTCTCAAAAAAGGTTTGGCCGCTTTAAAAGCAGATTGGCTGGCTGGTAAAATTGAGATTACGGTAGCGGACGAAGATTGTCATACCATGATCGAGAATTATTTGGTAAAAAAAATAGGGGCAGTAGGTAAAAAAATCCACTCCGGTCGTAGTCGTAATGATCAAGTGCTGGTAGCGCTGCGCCTGTATCTCAAAGATAGTTTATTCAAGGTAAGAGGGCTGTCATTGCAAGTAGCCGAAAGTCTTTTGAAGAAAGCAAATCAGTATAAGAATGTCCCAATCTCTGGATATTCTCATTATCAGATAGCGATGATTAGTAGTGTCAGTCATTATATGGGCGCTTATTTAGAAAGTGTTTTGGATGATATAGATTTTCTGGATAAAGTAATATCGTCATTAGATAAAAATCCACTGGGCAGTGCGGCGGGATTTGGTGTAAATGTCGCTTTGGATCGTGCCTTCACAGCCGATAAATTAAATTTTTCTGCTATTCAAGTAAACTCTCTTTATTGTCAAAACAGCAAAGGAAAAATGGAGAGTATGTATTTGGAAGCTTTGTCTCAGCTCATGCTCACTGCCGGTCGGGTAGCCAATGACTTTATTATTTTTACGATGAAAGAATTAAATTTTTTCCAAGTAGATGAAAGTTTGACTACCGGATCCAGCATTATGCCGCAAAAGAAAAATTTGGATACCATGGAAATTTTGCGTGCCAATGTAAAAGTGGTAATTAGTAATGGACTTTTGATAAAAAATTTGGCAGTTGGGGTATTGTCGGGCTATAATCGTGATACTCAGCTGCTTAAAAAACCTATTTTTGAAAGTACCAAAATTACTCTTGATTCACTTCAGATTCTGGACCTATTAATAAATAATTTCGTTCCAAACGAAGAGGAAATAAAATCCAAAATAGGAGTAGAAATCTTGGCCGCTGATGTGGCTTTAAATTTGGTGAAGACCAAAGGTCTGGCTTTCCGTGATGCTTACCGTGAAGCTATGGCCAATTTGCCAAAAGATAAAGTAGACTATGTAAAAGAAATAAAAAAGAAAATATCTTTGGGATCTGCCGGTAATTTGGGATTGGAGATCTACAATAAACGCATAAAACAATTGAAAGTAAGAGCCTAATAGGCTCTTACTTTTTATCTTTTTTTACCTTGCCAAAGTTAAATATATTTGGTAGTATCCCTATGTCTTTTAATTGAAAAATATGAATATTTTGATCAAAGAAATCTCCAAACATGTCGGCGAGACCGTGACCATAAAAGGTTGGCTCTACAACAAACGCAGCAGTGGTCCAATCGCATTCTTGGAATTGCGTGATGGTTTTGGATTTGTGCAGGGTGTGGCGGTACAAAAAGCTCTGAATCCAGAAGTATGGCAGGCTTGTGAAGATGTGACTCAGGAGTCATCTCTTATCGTGACCGGTGAAGTCACTAAACATCCCAAAAAAGAAAATGTTTTTGAATTGCAAATTAAAGATTTTAAAATTATTCAAAAGGCAGTAGATTATCCAATTGCCCACAAAGAACATGGCCCGGATTTTCTCATGGATAATCGTCATCTGTGGTTGCGCTCCAAACGCCAGTGGGCGATATTGCGTGTGCGCGATGCGGTGATCATGGCTATCAATGAATATTTGCACCAGGAAAATTTTATCAAAACCGATTCTCCGGTTTTCACCCCGAATGCTTGCGAAGGTACCACTACACTTTTTGCGGTACCATATTTTGATCTGGGTGAAGCGTTTCTTTCTCAGTCTGGTCAGCTGTATATTGAGGCCGCTATTGCTTCGGTCGGACGCTGTTATGATTTTGGTCCGGTATTTCGTGCGGAAAAAAGTAAGACCAAACGCCATCTTACTGAATTTTGGATGATGGATGCCGAAGCCGCATTTGTAGAACATGAAGATAATTTGAAAATTCAAGAAGGTCTTGTGCGCCACATCGTGCGCTATTGTTTGGAACACTGTATGGAAGAATTAACTATTCTTGAACGCAATATTGAAACTCTAAAAAAAGCCGACGCACCATTTACTCGTTATACTTACGATGAAGCGATAGTAAAATTAAATGCGATGGGCAGTGATATTAAATATGGTGAAGATTTGGGTAATGATGACGAAGGACTTCTCACTAAAGATTCCGAGGTGCCGGTATTTATTGAAAAATGGCCAAAGAGTATTAAGCCATTTTATATGAAACGCTCAGCTGAAAATCCAGATCTAGTTTACAATGATGATTTGATTGCGACTGAAGGTGGCGGTGAGTTGATTGGTGGTAGTCAGCGTGAAGATGATATTGAATTATTGACTGCACGCATCAAAGCCGAAGGACTCAACGAAGCGGACTATAGTTGGTACACTGATCTGCGCAAATATGGCAGCGTGCCACATTCTGGATTTGGTATCGGGCTTGAACGCGCTGTGCGCTGGATTACTGGTGTGGAGCATATTCGTGAATGTATTCCTTTCCCTAGAACTATTAGCCGCTTGAAGCCATAAAAAATAAAATAACTCCTGAATTAGGGAGTTATTTTTATTTATGTTGCAGTGTACGATTGTTCTTCTGTTAGATGTCCTCTTCTTGACAATAATACCCCCAGGGGGTATTATTGTAATATATGAAACCCATCTTAAAATCTCGTTTATCAAAACGTCTCAAAATAATTGAGGGCCAAGTGCGCGGGCTTGAAAAGATGCTCGAGGATGACACTTATTGTATGGATATTATTGTCCAATCAACGGCAGTAATAAAAGCCCTTGCTAGTTTTGAAGACGCGGTGCTAAAGAATCACTTGGATACACACATCATTGAACAGGTTAAAGCAGGTAAACAAAATCAAGCTATCGCAGAGATTATGAAGGTGTACCGGTTAGCCGCTCGTTAATTGCCAAAAAATGTGATAATATAAAAGGCATGAAAAATCCAATAAAAAAAATTTCTTGGTTGGTATTAAGCGCTATAATCATAATAACGATTATCGGTTATTTTTGTCCAATGTCCATACGCGAAGATTCGATGTCCTCAGGTTATTTACCTAGTTTGTGCCAATCTGTAAGTTCTGTTAATTCAGGCATGGGAAGTGCAACGGGTTGTTTGGATATGCATTTGGTTGCTATGGGCCAATTTCTTGGCCAGGTGCCAAATATGATAAGTTTGTTTTTGGTGTTAGTTTTGTTAACCATTGTCTATCGTCTTTTTTTGAGAAATTTCTTGGCTGTAATGATTCAGCCGTTATTAAGTCGTTTAAGACATCGGTATTTTTGTTATCAAACATCCATAAAAATATTAATTGAAAAAAGGTTGTTAAAATATCTTTGTTTTCTTGGAAATTACTCTGTCGTTTCGTTTTCTTAGTTTTCCTATCACCAACCGGTGAGTTATTGTGGTAGGAAAGCTTTTTACGAAGCGATTTTTTATTTGTTAAATTAATTTTTTATGAGTACATTAAAAGTGCCTATACGCGGAATGCACTGTGCTTCCTGTGAAATCCTTATCGGAGAAAGTGTCCGTAAAGTACCAAGAGTGGCTGAAGTAAGGGTGGATCAGCATCGTGGTTTGGCAACTATTCAATATCACGGCGAGCCACCATCAGGTGAGGCAATAAGGCAAGCCGTACAAGATGCGGGCTATGATGTAGGTCAAAAAGATAAATTGCCGTGGATTTCAACAAATCCAAGGGATTATAAAGATTTGTTACGAGCAGCCGGTATCCTTTTTGTAATCTACCTCATTGCCAAATGGTTGAATTTGTTTAGTTTAGATGTTGGAGCGCAGAACACTGGCGTTATTGTTGCGCTATTTGTTGGTTTGATAGCCGGAGTTTCAACATGTATGGCTCTAGTTGGCGGCCTAGTTCTTAGTTTATCCGCTCGTCATGCCGAGCTACATCCGGAAGCAACCACATTTCAAAAATTTAGACCGCACATTTATTTCAATATTGGTCGTATTGTTGGTTTTGCTCTCCTGGGTGGTTTTGTTGGTTTAATTGGCGCAGCCTTTCGACCGTCGTCTAATATCTTAGCTTTTTTAACTGTGGTTATTGGTGGCGTTATGATATTCTTTGGACTTAAATTGGTTGAGGTTTTTCCAATTCTTAAAGATAAAAGTATAACATTGCCTTCAGGCGTTGCTCGTCTTTTTGGTCTTCATAAAGAAGTTAAAGAATATAGTCCCAAGAGCTCTATGGTCATGGGCGCCTTAACTTTCTTTTTACCATGTGGTTTCACTCAAGCGATGCAACTTTACGCGGTTTCTACTGGAAGTTTTTGGCAAGGTATGGCCATTATGACTCTTTTTGCTGTTGGTACTGCTCCGGGGTTATTAGGGGTTGGTGGTTTAACTTCTATCTTCAAAGGTCGTAAAGCGCGTATATTTTTTATGACTGCTGGATTGGCGGTAATAATTTTAGGATGGATAAATATCGTAAATGGTAGTCATCTTTTTGGAAGTAGCTCCGGAGAAAAAAATTCCACAGTATCAAATGCTGAAGTACAAGAAGTGCGAATGACCCAAAGCGGTGGTGGCTATAGTCCAAACACTTTTACAGTTGAAAAAGGGAAACCGGTAAAATGGATTATTAAATCAACATCGCCGTTCTCTTGTGCCGCTTCAATCGTCATGCCTAAGTATGGTATTAATCAGGGTCTCAGGTCTGGTGAAAACATTATTAAATTTACACCGACCGAAGTTGGTGAAATTCCTTTTTCGTGTTCAATGGGAATGTATCGTGGGAAATTTATTGTAATTGAACCAAAGGGTGGCCCTGTATCTGCTGGAAATGTTGCCCAGGCTGCCACTCTATCAGCTCAACAAAGTGGCACGGCTTCATGTGGAGCAGGCGGTTGTGGTGGTTGTGGTGGAGGAGCACGCAAAGCAACAACACCGCAAGTCGGTGTGGTACAAACCGAACCATCGTCCAGTAATGTTCAAGATAAAATTCAAGTATTGAAATCCGTTTACACCTATGAAAAAGATATGGTACCTAACATATTTACCGTTAAGAAAGGTCAGCGGGTTCGGTTGGAAATAGATGTTCGTGATAATGGACAGGGTTGTATGAGCACGGTAGTTATTCCAGGATTATATGATCAGGTTTATCAGCTTACTGCTGGACAAAAAATTGTTATGGAATTTACACCAACTGCTATTGGCGACTATCCAATTACCTGTGCTATGGGTGTCCCGCGTGGCGAAATTAAAGTTATTAACTAAAATTATATGACTACATTTAACTTCAAAATTACCAACTTAACCTGTGAAGCCTGTATTAAATTTTCAACCATGGCTCTTAAAACTATCCCAGGAGTTACAGAAATAAAAATTGATTTTAAATCAGGTGAGGCCAAATTGGTATCGAATCAAGAAACTAGCTGGGATCAAGTATTTTCAGCTCTGCAGTCGGTAGAGAAAAATGCTGTTA
>JAPLWP010000105.1 GCA_026396535.1 Candidatus Magasanikiibacteriota bacterium
TACCGCAGTAAAACATACAGCCACCGCCAATTCTACCAAAGGATAATAAACAGAAATATTTTTTCTACAATGAGCACAACGTCCTTTTAAGACAAGCCAACTTAGCAATGGAATGTTTTCTTTCCAAGAAAGCTGATGGCGACAATGGACACAAACACTGCGCGAAGTAGAAAAAATGGCGATATTATCCCACAATCTCCAAATAATTGAATTTAAAAAACTGCCAAAAATAAGCCCTACAAAAAACATAAAGATATAGGCGGCATTCCCAAAATAGTGAGTGTACTGCGTAAATTGAAGCATAATACCGTAAATTATATCATGTTTTTTAAAAACATAAAACCCCCGAAAAAATCGAGGGTTCTAAGTACAAAAGACTATTTCAAACCAGACGGACTCAAAGTAACGGTACCAGGGCCCAAATTGTTTACAGTGCCTTCCAAAGTAGCGGCAATAGTATAACTTCCAGCTGTTAAGGTGTAAGTATAGTTGCCAGTTTTTGGATCAACAGGAACCTGACCCATGTATGGAGATGCACAACCTGTAGTGGTGAAACCCGTAGAGTTTAAACACGCATAGTTGGCAGAACCCAAAGCGATAGGAGCGGCTGCTGGTGGATAAGCGTTATTATCGGTGTAATACAATTCCAAAGCGGTCTGCATTTGTTTCAAATCAGCCAAGCGCTTGGAGTCGCGTGCTTTCACACGAGCGGATCCCAAAGCTACTACTGCCAAAGTGGACAACAAACCGATGATAGCGATAACCACTAACAATTCGATCAAAGTAAAACCTTTCTTGTTCATAAATTCACCCCCTTCAAATTAAGATTCTTTTTCATAACGTCAATTATAGCACAAATACCTTAGAGGTGTAAGACTGATTTAATTTTATCCACAACTTCGGATGGTTTGAAATGCGCTTTTATCAAATAATCGGCGGCGCCCATCTGCAAACCTTTTTCGACATCATCTTTTTGTCCCAAGTTGGTAAGCAAAATTACCGGAATATTTTTTACCTGTTCATCTTCTTTTAATTTGGATAAAACAGTGAAGCCGTCCATTTTTGGCAACAAGATATCCAACATAATAATATCCGGCATTTTTTTCTTGGCTTCTGGTAAAACTTTTTCACCGTTATCTACTGCCGTGACTTTATATCCTTCCATTTCGAATTTCTTCTGGTAGATACCAGACAAAAACACGTCGTCCTCCACCAACAAAACGTGCGGTTTGTTATCTTTTTCCATACAAAATGTGTTTATTTAAATCTATTGTTATTTATTGTATCACACTAAATTACGCAAGGCTAGCCCCAAAGCTACTGACATGCGCGGACCTACTTGATGTAATAGCGGCTTGAGCCCATCCTGATACACTACACGACCCCACGGATCTCCGACATAACATTTTATTTTGAATACTTCCGAAATATGATCCGCCAAGTATGGCATGAAACTGGCACCACCGGTCAAAATTATTTTTTCAGGACGTTTGGTTTCATTGCCAACTTGTTTGAGATATAGCTCAAAACCATATTCAATTTCTTTTACAATTGGATCCACTACTGGATAAAATAGATTCAAAAACTTTTCTTTGCTGATATCACTACTTACTCTATTCATCAAATTTCCAAAATAATCATGCTTGAGCTGCTCTACCAGACTGTCTTTTATTTTTAGATTTTCCGCCAAAATTCTATTTATTCTTTCGCCGCCCAATTCAGTACTATTATGAGTAATTGCGGCACTTTGATCTATAATATAAAAATTGGTACGCTCCGCGCCCATATCTACAATCATGGCCACGCTCTGATCACGCCCAATCAGCGAACGCTCCAAAGCAACAGATTCAGGTTCGAGTGATTCCAGAGTCAGCCCGGCCAATTTAAATACTTGAGTATAAAACATTACCAATTCTTTTGGCACCGCATTGATAAGCACGCGCTGAGTTTTGGCACTACCAGCATCTTTGAGCACTTGATAATCCAATACCATTTCTTCCACCGGTCGATTGAGTAATTTTTTTACTTCCGCGCGCAAGACTTTGTCCAAATCTTCTTTTTTCATTGGCGGCAAATTGATCACCGCATGAAAAAGCACCGACACTGGCAAACTCACCACTGCGGTTTTGGAAACAGTTTTGGCGCCGGCACAGACGGCTTTGAGAAGCTTGGCATATTTTTGTACTTGGGCATTATCAATAGCATCGACTGGTTTTATCGCTTCGTTGGCCTGAATAGCATTGCCCAAAGTGTTTACATGACTGGTAGGGCGATTGGTAAAAAGACTATGAATATCTTGATTCGTCGAAGTCAGGCCATACGTATGAAGTACTGGCCTTTTTTTCTCTTCTCTGAGTTCTACAATTTTTATACCACCGGCACCCAAATCTACACCAAGGTAAGATTTAGGTTTTGAAAAAAACATAAATAATTTTTATTCCTTTAATTATAGCAAAAATTAATCAATCCTGATATGGCACACTTGAAAACTGTGGATAAATAAGGTAAAATAAATAAAAATTATCTTATGTCCATATATCTCTATAATACTCTGCACCGCCGTATTGAAGAATTCAAACCACTGAAAAAAAATAAAGTTGGCCTCTATACTTGTGGTCCAACCGTATATAATTTTGCGCATATTGGAAATTTACGTACTTATATTTTTGAAG
>JAPLWP010000020.1 GCA_026396535.1 Candidatus Magasanikiibacteriota bacterium
ACACAACCGCCAGGAACTGCGAAAACTTCATGAGACTTCCCTCCAGAAACTTCCCAGAGATCTCTTCCCCCACTACGACCAACTTGGCCGAAATTTGTGAGGAAGTTACATACCGAAAACACGTCAATTTATTTTAATCTAAATTTTAGAACAGAAAAAGAGGGTTTTGTCAATATTAAATACTAATAATTTGTAGTTTTTTATTCAAAAATAACCATCCGAAATGATACCGATTTATTAATTTTATTATAAGTTACCAATAGACCAACCAAAACTATCCCTGTGTCTGGCACACCACGAATATAACAATATTTTTTTACTGTTTTTTGCATTTTATATTTTTTGGCAGAAGTAATTGCCAAATCTGTCGCCAGCTCCCCTGCTGCCCGAGTTTTTACTTCTATAAAATAATAGTCTTCATCTTTTACCGCCACAATATCCAACTCTCCTACAGTAGAATAAAAATTCCGCTCTTTAATAAAAAACCTGTGCCTCTCTAAAAAGGCACAGGCTAAATTTTCTCCCCACTTACCAACTATCTTTCCCCTCCCCGACATATTTTATTTTTTTGGTAAATATTTTGATTGTAGATCTCTTTTGGCTTGTTCAGTACTGATCAAAGGCAAACGTTTGGTGGCGTAGTAAACTACTTTTAAAGTCCACCACACTAGCAGAGCGACCCAAAGTAACAACCAAAAGCGCCAAGCTAAAAATGAAACTTGCTGCTGGCGAAAAAACATCCAGAGCCAACCCAAACATCCCATAGTAATCAAAAGATTTCCGGCACGACGTAATACTTCTTGAGTACCGCCACTCATTTTATTATTGGCCACGCGCACAATCTTGGCAATCAATCCGGCCAAAATCATTACTAAGAAAATTACGATCCAAAACCAGCGTACCGCCCCGACAGCAATAAACGGCTGATAAAACCAGTACGACCCCTTCAAGATATTTTGTATTTGCATAAATTAGACTTTTTTAAATAACAAACAATAATGATAATCACTACAAGAAAAATTTTCTACCAAACGCAATCCGCAAACTTGAGCCAACTCTATTAGTTTTTGTGGATCTGTGTCGGCGCCATTTTGCGGACCGAGTGTGCCTAGACTTTTACTCCAATCCACTACCACTACCTGACCGTCATCTTTTATCAGACGAGCCGCTTCGGTTAGTGCACTATTTTTATCTTTGAGATGTGAGATCACATTCATAAAAAAACAGGCATCTACACTCTTGGAGATTTGACCCAACTACCTAGACTCTGGAGCACATCTTTGAGAATATCGACAGCATAGACCAAACCCTTCTCTCCCACCACGCGCGCGGCTGGCAAGACAAAATGTCCGGTGCGTCCACAACCCATATCAGCCACTCGCATACCAGAAGACAGTCCGACTTTCTGAAAAATTTCAAATGGATCAATTAAGGCGGTACCGGAAGTTTGCATATTATCTAATAAATAATTTACCAATCGTGCCCATCACAAAACCGCCGATCATGTTGGTAACTAACAAAAATCCGATAAATATTCCAATGATCCCCATAAATTTATACATCAATCGACTACCACCGCTGCTGCCAAGATTGGCTTCAGCCCAAGCAATCGCACCAAGATTTTGCAAAAACCATTCGGTTTTTAAAACCAAAAGTACGCCGATTACTATCACCAAGACCCCAATGAAATATTGCATAAAAATTTTAAGTGCTCAGGAGAAGATTCGAACTTCCAAGCCCTTGCGGGCGCTACCACCTCAA
The DNA here is from genome assembly GCA_026396535.1 of Candidatus Magasanikiibacteriota bacterium. GTDB lineage: Bacteria > Patescibacteriota > Patescibacteriia > Magasanikbacterales > GWA2-37-8 > CAIOJG01. Next base: position 1,762 of record JAPLWP010000020.1, read on the forward strand.
GGTAGTGCGTCTACCAATTTCGCCACCTGAGCTAATTTAAATTAAAACTTTCTGTTTCTGCCCACAATCATTTCTACTTTACTGTGAGCCAATTTAATTTTTACTTTTATCTCTTTACTTACCTTACCGTCAGCTTCGACCGTAAAGGGAGTGTTGGATAAAATCTCCATTTCTTCAAATGGAAATATGCTGGGGTCCTCATAGTTATAACCCCACCAACCCTTCTTTGTCAATGGCCTCAAGAATGCTTCGAGCTTACCATCTTGACGATGGACCACCTGTTCATTCTTGTCTTTTTTGTCTTTTTTCCAATAAAAAGGCTGTAAATTACAGACCACCACTTCCATTTTATCTTTGGTAGTCACAGCAAAACGTTCGTCATAGACCACTTTGATAGCGGCCGGACGCACATGCAACTGGGAGACAAAATAGCGATTATTCATCCAGCCTACATCCAGACGTTCTTTGCGGCGTTTGGATAAGACATCACAGCCGTCCAAGCCTTCGGGAATGCCGAGCACTTGAGCGATAGTATTGTCGGATCCAATTGGCAAAAACCCAAAGATGCAATTACAGGTAGCGGCTTTGGAAAGTACATAACCAAAGGTGGCGTCATTGCCTACGATCACAATAGTCTTGGCCCCGCGACGAATTTCTTCGTCCACGATTTGCTTGGGATCAATAAAATTATTCAATCGCAAAATTTTTCCGGCAATACCGTAATCAGTCAGGCGCACTTCCATGGCTTTGATCAGCGAATCATATTTTTTCTGTCGCAAAAAATTGTCATAGAGATAAACATACATACCGGCACGGATTACTCTGGATTAATTACTCTTCTGACTGCACCATTTCTTCACCACGACGAGCGGAGCGGGTACGAGTGCGAGTTTCTCCGCCTTCCAATCCAGGCATAGTTACTTTTCCAAAAAGTAACGCTCCTGGTTCAATAGACAAAACTTTTACTTCAATATCCCCCATTACTCTGGCAGTGGATGTAAGCTCTAAACTTTCACGAACCTTGAGATTACCTTTTACTTCACCGGCAATCTTAGCACTACCGGCCCGAACATTAGCCATAATCTTGGCGCCCATTTCTACCGACAAAAATCGACTAGTATGAACACTGCCGGCCACGGTACCTTTGACGATGATATTTCCTTCAGAAGCAAAATCACCTTCTACATTTACCGAAGGACCAACTACGGTTTCCACCTCATCGGATGCACCGGAAGCAGTCGCACTATTATCCATTTCAACCTCTTCACTAACATTTTTAACGGTGGATTTTTGAAAAATCATAGATGACACATTTTAGATAATTATTAGCTATACTATTTTACAAAATTTTACTAAAAAAAACAACAGGGGCTATCAACAAACTAAACCGCTGGCTCCGGCGGTAAGGCCGGCTTAAAAGGAATCCAAAAACCAAACTGTCCGCCTTTGCCTAGTCCCGGACTATGAGCCCACACTTTACCGCCATGGGCCTCGATGAATTTACGACAAACATACAAGCCCAGACCAGTACCATTTACATTGGTGCCTTTCACATTTTCACCACGATAAAATTTCTGGAAGAAATTTACTTCGTCAGTTTTATTAAAACCAAAACCTTGATCGCTTACTACTACACGATAGCCATCGTAATCATTTTTCACTTTTATTTTGATAGTACCCTTATCAGAATATTTCAAAGCGTTATCAATAAAATTGAAAACAACGTGACGAATTTTTTCCTCATCACCGATTAAATTAATCGGCTCACTATTTATCCATTCCAAATTAATATCTTTATCTTTAGCTTTAATTTTAAATTCCTCTACCAGATTATCAATCATGTGAGCAATATCAAAAGAAACAAAAGTAAATTTCGTACGCCCCTGTTCAATGCGAGAAATATTTAAAAATTCATCTACCAATTTGATTAGATGCTCGTTGCTTTCATCCATATTGTTCAAAATCTCAGTCGTCTGTTTGGTAATTTTACCATAACCGCCATCTTTAATTAATTCAATATAACCTTTCAAAATTGAAAGTGGCGTACGTAATTGATGAGAAGCGATCGATAAAAATTCGGTTTTTTGTTTATCTAATTCCTGCAGACGTAAGTTGGCTTTTTCCAATGAATTGGCCATCTTGGTTACCTCTTCTCTTCGATTGATTTCGGTTCGTACTGATTTGATAAGCACCACACCTAATATCGCCAAAACTACCGCAAAAATCACACGCACCAATACATCGCGCAAACTTTGAGAGAAGAAAATTTCCATCACTACAAAGAATTCCGCCAACCCCACCATCACCTCGGTTAATACCGCTTTTTTCCCGAGCAAATGATGGCGACTTACAGCATAAAATAACATAATTGGAAAAACCAAACCCGAAACATAGGCGAACGGAAATTTGGTATCAACATGATAAGCAAATAGATAGGCCGATCCCCCGATAAAAATCACGATAGCAAAAGCAATGAATACATAAACAGTTTGCAACTTGGTAATTTTATCTTTGGCTTTTAAATAAAACTTTAGAACGTTAGCAAAAAATAATCCTGTACCAAAAAAGAAATAGCCCATAAAAACCGTATGCATAATCCTAGCCTGACTATGAACGCCCCAGGAATAATAATATATGCCATCTACAAAATATCGACTTTGACTTAAAAAAGAAAAAGCAAAAGCAAAAACATAATTTACTACCAGTAAAGATTTTTGTTTATTGCTTTGTTGGGTAAAAACCAAACTAAAATGATGCATGAGGGGCGGCATAAAGGCCACACCCATATACACAAATCTGTCCCAAAAAAGGGCGGATGCAATATCACCCCGCGACACAAACATCATGAAAGTACCAAACATCCAAAATAACATACTCACATTAAAGCCAAACAAAAGTTGGTTCATGCGCGAATGATAATCTTGAAACAAAACAAACAAACCAAAAAATAAAACGAACAGAGCACAAGTGAGCGGTAGTGTAGTATAAATGTCAAACATAAAATTTTTAATACTTGATATATTATACCACAAAAAAATCCTTATAAAAAGCAGACACCCTGGATCCGTAGATCCAGGGTGCACTCTGTTTTGAACTCCTTCCGTCCTAAGACGGTTCGGTGTTACCGGCGTAGACGTATTGCAGCGTCTCCACCGAAGTTTTGGCATGAACACGCTCGACGAAAGCGTGAACAGCCGACCAGCTGTGATGATCCCCGAACGAGACCGGCGGTTGCGGAGCGATCCGCAAATACTGGAAGTAGTTGTCACACCACTCCACGGCATCGAGCGGGATCTTCTGTCCCGCCAAATGGCCACGCCAACCAAAAACCGCGCGCGCGATCGTTTCCATGGTACATCCCCAAAGCACGTGGTGACCACCGGCCCCCACATCCTTGAGAATGTTTCCACTGAATTGACCGAACGACTCCGGCAAAGCGAGATCATCGAATTGACCGCAACCGGAAGTGAGGACCAGACGGTCCGACTTCCAATCGGGGTGTTCGCTGCACGCAGACGGAGTAGTCATGTCGAGTACGAGGGCGCCGGAAGGGATTTCGCTGGGAACGAGATCCATGCCGGTGGTAGCCACAATCACCAAATCACTCCGATTTTCGTGACATGCCGTCGACTTGTTCTGATGGATCTTCACTTCACAGTTACCTTCCACACGAGCGCGCAGCTCATGCAGACGAGTAGCACTGGACTCACCCGGTTTGCCCACGAGCAGAATGCTCTCAGGATTGAGGCGAGGCAGAGCGCGAGCGACCACGTCGCCAATGGCACCATTGGCACCAATGACAGCGACATGGAAACCCTTGTGCAGACCGGCGCGACGGATGGTCTCGAGGACCAGAGCCGCAGTGCCAGCATCCCCGTGAGTGGTGGAAACGAACGGATCCGTCTTCACCCAGGGATTTTCCTGCAGGAACTTTTCACCATGACGAGTAGCAACTTTCGTGAGGGCCCCCCAGCCCAAAGTCAGATGCACCTTGTCCTTCTTGGCTTCCATGATCGCGGTGAGAGCGACCTCTTCAGCCCACTTATACGCCCGACCATCGCCGCAGGCGGCCATGAAGTCGCCAGCCAGGACCGGGATGATGTAGAAATCAACCCAGACCGGCTGCCCCATGCCGTCCGTCGGAATGACGGGGAAAGAGAACCAGTTGATAGCCTCGGGAGTCTCACCATCCCGCGGCCAATTCTTGCCCATGATATCCAGCCGCTGACCGATCAAATCAGTGGACAGATAACCATCAAGCAGTGCGTGTGCAATGAAGGCCACACGCGGCCACTTCTTTTCCGGCCAATTTGACCGATTCGGGCGCTCGATACGCATGTAGCCTCCTTTTCCGCCCCTCGACAGAAATGTTGTGATGACCCGATGATAAATACAAAAATATTATATCCATCATCTGGATATCAAACATATATCCAAACTAATCTCTAAATCTTCCCAAACTAATATCCAAAGCGTGATAAATATTATTCAAAGTTTTTATTTTAAGCTCTCCTTTTTTGGCTACCAATAATTCACGCGGTACGGTGTAAATTTTATGCAACATACAAATTCCATCATCCCCCACACCCAGCTCATCTTTATTTATCAAAACTTCATTAGCAAAAACTTCTTCATTTTTTTGATAAGGTTTTATATAGGCACAAACTGCTGTAGGCAAACCATCATTTAAAATATTATCTTGTAAAATTACGACTGTTTCCTTTTTATTAGGGGCCGGCTCATACAAAAAAATATCCCCTCTCTTGATAGCACCACAATACATTTTATCAAAATCAAATACCATATTATTTTTGTCTTTTTTTCACTACGGCGCGCAATTTTTCTTCCATCTCTTTTATTTCCACCTGGTGTTTGTGCTCCAAAATACATTGCGTAATAAACTCACTACGCTTTCCATGAGCAAAAGCATTACGAAAATAAGCTGCCAAGGATTTGGGCAGCTTGATAATTACGCGTTCCGCTGAGTCGTTTTCTTCTTTTTTGTTAGCAACCATATAAATCCACCCTACACCTAAAGAGTGCACCTGTAAAGGTGCACTTGTGGAAAAATCAAAAAAAGACCCTTCTGGGTCTTTTAAACAACTAGGCTTTAGAGCCTACCGCTTCAGCAATATTTTTATACCCATCCCGCTTTAACAATTGGACTAAACCCTTATTAATACTCATCACACTCAAAGGACCGCCATAAATAAATCCAGTAATCAGCTCCAAAGCACTAGCGCCGGCCTTTATCTTTTCATAGGCGTCCTGAGCAGAGAAGATTCCACCTACACCAATAATTTTTAGGCGTCCGGCCGCGGCGCGATATAGAATTTTTATCACTTCACTGCTTCTGTCCGTCAGCAGTCCACCAGAAATTCCACCCGGATGATTTAGATCTTCATTTGTACTATTTTTCTCTTTAATACTTTCACGTTTCTTGATGAGAT
>JAPLWP010000127.1 GCA_026396535.1 Candidatus Magasanikiibacteriota bacterium
TTAGTATTGGTAGCAACGATCTCACTCAATTCACCCTAGGAGTAGACCGAGATTCTTCTCTGATGTCGAGTGTGTATGATGAAAATAATTTAGCCGTAAAAAAATTAATCCGCCAAGTTATTGAAACCGCGCACGAGTACAAACGTCCAGTAAGTATTTGTGGTGAAGCAGTGAATGACAGCGTCGAATTTGTAGAATTTTTGGTGCAAGAGGGGATAGATGCTATTTCTTTTAACAGTGATTCAGTGATGAAAATGCGTTCGAAGGTGGCTAGTGCTGAGAAAAAAGTAGGTCGCTGGAATGGACGTATGCAGCGATTTGCTTTGGCCGCTAAATCACTCATAATTGTGGGTGTAGTAGGTATGAGTTCTGTTTTGGGAGGCTACGGTTGTCAGACTATCAACAATCAAACTGTAACTGACAATCTCAAAGCTCAGATGCAACAGCAAGCTCTGGAGATGAAAGCCCAACTGCGTCAAGAAATTACCGCCGAACTAATAAAACAAACTCCACCGCAAGCTTATACTATCGATAGCTTTGTAAAAATGAAATTAACTTATCCAAGTGGTTGGAGTACCAATGCTTGGGAAGATGGTGTGAAATTTGCTTCTGCCGATGAATCTCAATACTTCATGGTGTTTGTGCAAAAAATGGGTCATCCGGTAGCGCCTGAAAAAATCTCTACTACTACTTGGAATAATTATCCCGCCAAGCGTTTAGAAGATAGTAGTCAAAAAGATGGCACGCCATATGAAGTACTGGAATTGTATTCTAAAGGATATAAACAAACCGAGGGAATTATCGAGCTGCGCGGTGATCCAAAAACTTTTGAAGATAATTTGAAAAAAGTACAGCAGTTTGAAATAAAGAAATAGAATCCCCTTGACAGTTTAGAGGGATTTTATTTTTATTAAAATGTGTGTTACAGTATTTGGCAGGTTATATTTTGATCAGGCAGTTTTTATGAAAAAAAGTAACATTTATATTTTTATTGGGTTAGTATTTTTAGCCTTTATTTTTTTTGGTTTTGGGTGGAAAATTGGAAAAAGTCAATCTGATAGTCAAGTTAATATAATAAAAGAAATAAGAGAGAATAATTTTAATCAAGAAAAATTTCAATATATAAATCCGCTTTTGACCTGCGAGCTCGGGTCGAGTGTGGAAGAGAAAAGTTTTACGTCTCTTAAAGCCAAAATTAATAATTTGATTAATTCAAAAATTACTGATCCTAAAGATGAATCGGTATCAGTGTATTTTGATACTCGCGATGGACGCTGGCTATCTATCAACACTAAAGCAGAGTATAATCCAGCTAGTCTGTTAAAAGTGCCATTGATGATAGCGGCGTTCAAAATCGCTGAATCAGAGCCTAATTTTTTGTCTAAAAAGATTTTATATACTGGCCAAGAAGATCACAATTTGGAACAAAATTATAAACCGGCAGAAGTCATGCTACCAAATCAGTACTATACCGTAGATGATCTGGTAAGCAGAACTATAATATTTTCCGATAACAACGCCATGAAACTTTTGCTTGCCAATATGAATCTAAAAGAGCTGGAGGTGCTATATAATGTTTATACCAATTTGGGTTTTGATCCCAATGCTACTGAGATTGGGGTAAAGTCTTATGCTAGTTTTTTTAGAGTATTGTATAATGGTACATATTTAAGCAGAGAAATGTCGGAGAAAGCGATGGAGCTGTTATCAAAAACTAATTTTTCCGAGGGTATTGAAGCGGGATTGCCAGGCAGTATTACCTTGGCAGATAAATTTGGTGAAAGAAATATTACAGATACGGCCAATCAATCGGTGCAGAGAGAGTTGCATGATTGCGGAATTATATATTATCCGGATCATCCGTACTTACTTTGTATAATGACCAAAGGTAAAGATTTTGATAAATTATCTGGAATTATAAAAGATGTCTCGGCGCTAGTTTATAAAAATATGGACGATCTTGTTCAAAAATAAAGAAATAAAAAATAAAATCCTCCAATAATTTGGAGGATTTTTTAATTTAAAAATAGTGGAGTTCTGCTACCGGCTACCCGAGTACTTCAGCATTCAGACCTTGCGGTCCGTTTGCCTTTTTCTCGGGTAGCCGTGTGGCAGGAACTTCTCAGCCCAGGTCAGGCCGCGCGGGCCACCAGGAACGTGCCCGAGGCGCGCTTGGTGCGCTCGACCAGCGAACGACCGAAGTCGCTCTTGGAGAGCAAGGCCACGCGGCCGTTGGCTTGGAGGTAGATGGTCACCTCCTGACGTGAGTGTTCGGACACGCGCGCCAGGGTGATGCCCTTGAGCATGGAGGACCGATCGATGTACACGACGCGCCACTGCTCGTCGTTGTGGTCGTCGAAGATGTCTTCGTGACGGGCGTGATCCCAGTCGTTCTGGGAGATCGCGCCTTTGCAGTTGAAGTGTTGTCGAATTTTCTGGATGGTCATCCTATGTTCCTCGCTCTGGTGTTCTGAGTTGTTCTTGCCACCCCATCCAAAATTTTTGGAAGGTTGCAGTACTTATACATCAAAACGTCGATTTTTTCAATGTTAAAGACAAAAAAATCTGCTCTTTTAAACAGATTTCTAAACCGCTAAACGCGGGTCGGACGGGACTCGAACCCGCAACTTCTGCCGTGACAGGGCAGTGCTCTAACCAGTTGAACTACCGACCCAAATTTTACTTTTTACATTATAAACCAAAAAACAAATTTAGTCAATATTTATTTAGAATTAAAAAAAGGTCCTAGGAGTGTTCGGTATAAGCAATGAGTAAAGGAGGGGGTACTCACGCTCAACCAAACACTCTCAGGACCTTTTTCTTAATTTATATTTATATTATAACAATCTCATTTTGGACTGTCAAACATATTCTGTGGAAAACTATTTCGCTACAGTTTCTACCAATTTATCAAATACTTTTGGGTATTTAAGAGCCAATTGAGAAAGAACTTTGCGGTCCAATTCGATGTTGGCTTTCTTCAATAAATCAATAAATTTGCTGTAAGAAATATTGTGTTTACGAACAGCAGCGTTGAGACGGATAG
>JAPLWP010000080.1 GCA_026396535.1 Candidatus Magasanikiibacteriota bacterium
GTTTAATCGTACGGTGCCGACCGGATATAAAATTGTGCGATATCATTTGGATAAAAATGGAAATGTGTTATCAAGTGAAGATTTCTTGAGCGGATTTTTGCAAAGTGATAATAGTTTGTATGGCCGACCGGTAGATATACTTATTGATAAAAAAGGAGTAATGTTTGTCTCTGATGATAAATCGGGTGTGATATACCGAATCGGTGTTAAAAAATAATTTAAAAAATATGGAACTTAATAAACTGACGTCTGAAGAAGAAAGCGTGATAGTAAACAAAAGTACTGAGCGACCATTTATCGGAGAGTACGATGATTTTTTTGTAGAAGGTACTTATCTTTGTCGCCAATGCAATACACCGCTATATACTTCGGATTCCAAATTTCATTCTGGCTGCGGTTGGCCCAGTTTTGATCAAGAAATTCCTGGAGCAGTGAAGCGCACCACCGATGCTGATGGTTCACGTACTGAAATTACTTGCAATACTTGTGGCGGACATTTGGGTCATGTATTTGAAGGTGAAAATTTGACCGCCAAAAATACTCGTCATTGTGTGAATTCGCTGTCGCTTAAATTTGTTCCAAAAAAATAATATGTCAAAAGTTGAATCTATAGTTTTGGGCGGAGGATGTTTCTGGTGTACTGAGACTGTTTTTAAACAATTGCGCGGGGTAATAGAAGTAGTGCCGGGCTATGCGGGTGGTGAACGAGCAAACCCAACTTATGAGCAGGTCTGTGGTGGAGATACGGGGCACGCTGAAGTGATAAAAATAGATTACGACAGTGGGCAAATTTCTATTGATGATTTATTATCAGTATTTTTTTCGGTGCATGATCCAACCACATTAAATCGTCAAGGACATGATATGGGTACTCAGTATAGATCAATAATATTTTTTAATACCTCAGAGCAAGAAATGGCCGCAAAAAATAAAATAGGGGAGTTGGAGAGCGAAAAAGTGTATAATGATCCGATAGTCACTGAAATAAAACCGCTGGATAAATTTTATGAAGCCGAGGATTATCATCATGATTATTTTGCCAAAAATCCTGATCAGACTTATTGTCAGCTGATTATTAAATAAAAAAGATTTTTGGTGGTCATTTGCTTTTGGCGTGATGCCAGATTTGTTTTCCTTTGGAATTTTGACTGTGGCTACAACCTTGGGTTTGTCTCCTCGGCCAGATTGGGGCGGACATCCTAGTAATGCTAGTGTGCCTACCTACGTGCATTCTTTGTATAATATTACCCACAGTCTTGTAATTTTTGCTGCCATATTTGCCGTGGTATGGATGGTAAGACGCAAGCCCTTTTTGCCAATGCTAGCGTGGGGTCTGCATATTTTATTTGATATTCCCACTCACTCTACTGATTTTTTCCCAACACCTTTCTTGTGGCCATTTTCTTCTTTTAAAGTAAACGGAGTACCTTGGTCTCATCCAATAATATTTTTTCCAGAAATAATTTTATTGGCAATATTTTATATTTGGTTTTTCGGGATAAAGAAAGGATGGAAGAAATAATTTGTATGGAAAAAATATTTATAAAAAATAGAAAAGATCAGAAAGTATGTGTAGTAGTTGATAAAAATCCAAACTCTAAAGGATTAGTTTTTCTTATGCATGGTTTGGGTGGATTTAAAGAACAGCCACAAATTCAAACAATAGCGGAAACATTTTTTGCCAAAGGCTTTACTTGTATTTTGTTTGATACTACCAATACCTTTGGTGAAAGTGATGGTAAATATGAAGAGGCGACTACAACGAACTATTATCAGGATTTGGAAGATGTGATTGGTTGGGCTAAATCGCAAGAATGGTATAAAGAACCATTTATACTTGAAGGTCATAGTTTGGGAGGTTTGTGTGTGTTGTTATATGCGGAAGAAAATCCAAATAAAGTTTTGGCTTTGGCTCCGGTTTCGCCAGTAGTGTCTGGGCCGCTAAGCTTGGAAATAAAAGAAAAATATGATAATGAAGATTTGCAAGAATGGAAAAATAGCGGCTGGAGAATAAGTGAGAGTGGTTATAAGATCGGAAGAGCACACGTCTAGGGAAAGAGTGT
>JAPLWP010000018.1 GCA_026396535.1 Candidatus Magasanikiibacteriota bacterium
CTACACCTGATGCCCTCAGGTGTTTTGTATCCAAATACAGTTTCAGTCATCGGCAATGGCGTAGTAGTGGATCCAAAAGTATTATTACAAGAAATTTCTCAGCTACGCGAACGCGGTATTGAACCAAATCTCAAAATTAGCGAGCGCGCTCACGTCATCATGCCATACCACATTGCTATGGATATTGGTTTGAGTGGACTACAAGATAAATTAGGTGCCGGCAGTACCAAACGCGGCATTGCTCCGGTGTGTGCCGATAAAATGTATCGTCACGGTATTCGTGTGGGTGATTTACTTGAACCGGAAATGCTAAAAGAAAAATTGACCACTGCTTATAATTTTAATGTTGGCATAGTGAAAAATATTTTCCACATGACATTCGAGCAAACTCTGGAAGATATTTTTAACGAATATGTTGCTTACGGCGAACAATTAAAATCATATATTACTGATACTGAAGTTTTACTTAGCGACGCTTATCGTGCCGGTAAAAAAATATTACTTGAAGGTGCGCAAGGCATGTCGCTGGATCCTGATCACGGCGTGTATCCTCATACTACTAGCACCAATAATACCGCCGGCTACGTAGAGACTGGCAGTGGTGTGGGATATAATTGTGAGAAAAAAAATATCGGCGTGGCCAAAGCTTATGTGAGTCGTGTGGGAATATCCCCTTTTCCTACTGAGATGCTTGGCAATGATGGTCAAAAACTTCGTGATAAAGGAAATGAATACGGTACTACTACGGGCCGTCCTCGCCGTGTTGGATGGATGGATTTGGTACAACTACGCCAGACTGTACGCGTGAGCGGGTTGACCGATATCGCGATTACCAAATTGGACATCTTGGCGGGTCTGGGAGAAATAAAAGTTTGCGTAGCGTACGATATTGATGGACAGCGCGTCACCGAGATGCCAGCCAGTCTTTCCAAATTTAGAAATGCGACTCCAATATATGAAACTCTAGAAGGCTGGGCTGACATGACCACTGAAGAAATTTCTACCATGCTCAAAGATGGTTATGATTCTCTACCGCAACCAATAAAAAATTATCTAGAATTTATCGAAAAGGAAGTACAGTGCAAAATTAGTATTATTTCCATCGGCCCGGGACGCGAACAAACTATTATTCGCCAATAAAATATTTTATGTCTTTTACTGCAGAGACTATTGATTTTTCGGTTCTAAATCCAGACGAAATAAAAATGAAATTAAAAGAATTTCGTTTGTCTTTGACGGTAGATGAAATTCTCAAAATTCAAAATGAAATTCTCAAACGTCCACCAAGTTTGGCTGAATGTATTTTGTGGTCTATCCAGGGATCCGAACACAGCTCCTACAAAAGCAGCCGCCCTTTTCTCAAACAATTTGTGACTAGCGGTCCCAATGTAATTCTTGGCCCAAGTGAAGATGCCGGTATCGTAGAAATAGTAAAAGACAACGCCGGACACAAATATGGCATAGTAATGAGCCACGAATCCCACAACCACCCCTCCCAAATAGTACCATACGAAGGTGCAGCCACTGGTATTGGAGGCAATGTCCGCGATATCGCCTGTATGGGTGCAAAAATAATTGCCAACGCCGATCCGCTTCGCTTTGGAAATATTTCAGAACACAAAACCAAATGGATAAATGAAGGTGTAGTATCTGGTATTGCCGGATATAGCAACCCAATTGGTGTTCCATGTTTGGCCGGGGATGTTTATTATAATGAAAGTTACAACGACAACTGTCTGGTAAATGTAGTAACTCTGGGAGTACTACGCGATGATGAAATTATTCATTCCTATGCTCCGGCGAATGCCGACGGCTATGATCTGATTTTGGTGGGCAAACCTACCGATAATAGCGGCTTTGGTGGCGCCAGCTTCGCATCAGTGGAGCTAGACGAAAATCAAAAAGAACAAAACAAAGGCGCAGTCCAAGAACCAAATGCTTTTTTGAAAAGACATCTACTCAAATCCATGTACACACTGTTTGCCCTACTCAAAGAAAAAGGGTTGATGGATAAAATTGGATTCAAAGATTTGGGAGCAGGCGGCATTGCTTGCGCGAGTGTGGAATTGGCCGACGGTGCCAATTATGGTGCGACTGTAAATTTGGATTTAGTTCACAAAGGTATGGACGGTTTACGTCCAGCTGTATATTTATGTTCCGAGACTCAGGAAAGATTTATGTGGGTCGCCCATCCCGATGTCACACCAATAATTTTAAAACACTACAACGAAACTTTTGATCTACCAAATATTTCCAAAGGCGCCATGGCGAGCGTAATTGGAAAAATTACCAACGACGGCATGTATACCGTGACTGCCGGCGGCGAAGAGATCGTCAAAGCCAAGGCCGCCGATGTCACTAACGGCCTACTCTACGACAGACCATTTACCAAAACAGATAAAAATTTATCCGAACCAGACTTATCCGAACCGACAAATTATAATGAAATATTTTTAAAAATTTTAGGACACGAAAATGTGGCATCGCGTGAACCGATCTATGACCACTACGATAAACAAGTTCAAGGACTTACCGTGATTGAACCAGGCGAAGCTGATGCGGGCGTGATGCAGCCATTTAAAGATGAAAAATATCCATCTGAAATACAACAAATTGGTATTGCTCTGAAAGTAGATCAGAATCCACAATACTGCCAGATAGACGCTTATTGGGGTGGTATAAATTCAGTAGTAGAATCCATGCGCAATGTCGCGGCAGTGGGCGCTATCCCCTACGCTATTAGTGATTGTCTGAATTTTGGTAATCCAGAAAAACCAGAACAGATGTGGGAATTCGTAGAAGGTACGCGCGGCGTGGCTCAAGCAGCCAAAGGAATTCACCTCAAAGATTATCCTGAGTCAGCTGTACCAATAATTTCTGGAAATGTTTCACTATATAATGAATCCAAGGGCAAACCAATCGCTCCATCTCCTGTAATTGCTTGTCTAGGAAAATTAGCCGACGTATCTTGTGCCATCACAATGAGTTTTAAAAAATCCGACTCTACTTTATTTTTAATTGGCCCACGCCAAGACGAATGTGGCGGCAGTGTATATTACAATTTATTTGGACACCTGGGTGCAAATGTACCGAAACCAAATTTAGCCGAAGTAGAAAAAGAAATTTTTGCACTCACCGATGCGACTGATACCAAATTAATTTTATCTTCACATGATATTTCTGACGGTGGTATTGCTACCACCCTGGCCGAGATGAGTTTTAAAAATGAAATTGGCTGTGAAGTAAATATTGAAGGCGAACTTAGAACCGATAAAAAATTGTTTGGCGAAACCGGCGGATTTGTGATTGAAGTAGAAAATAAAAATATTGAAGCTCTGAAGGTAATATTTGTGAAACGTGAATTAGCTTTAATAGAAATTGGCAAAACTACTACTGACAAAAAACTAAAGATAAATAATATTAATACGGATTTAATTGAAGCGAAGAAAGTTTGGACTGATGGTCTGAGAAACAAATTGTAATATGAAATTAGACAAAAAAATTACCTATTCATCATCCGGCGTCAATTATAGTGATATTGATCCAATAAAAAAATTGGCGCAAACTTCGGCTGCCCACACCGGAATAAATTTAAAAAAATCTGGATTTAGCGAAGTGTCCGCTACCCGCGGCGAGTCGGCTTACGTATGGCAGCAAGGAAATATTTTGATGGCCTCGGTGATCGAAGGTTTGGGTACCAAAAATCTGGTAGCCGATGCGATGAAAAAAAATAACGGAAAAACTTATTATGATATAGTGGCTCATGATACCGTCGCTACTATTATCAATGATCTAGTGTCTGTGGGCGCCAAACCATTATCCCTACATGCCTACTGGGCTGTCGGTGACAGCAAATGGCTCAGTGACAAACAACGTATGAAAGATCTGATTTCTGGCTGGAAATCGGCCTGTGACATCGCTGGGGTGAGCTGGGGTGGCGGTGAGACTCCGGCCTATGCTGGAATTATAAATCCAGACACGATTGATCTAGCTGGGTCGGCTGTGGGGATTATCAAAAATAAAGCCAATCTACTCATTGATAAAAAAATCAAAGCCGGAGATAGAATAATATTTTTAAAAAGTAACGGCATCAATGCCAACGGCTTATCACTGGCCCGTGCCCTAGCGAAAAAATTACCGTCTGGATATAGTACTAAATTAAAAAATAAAAAAACTTTTGGCGAATCACTGCTCACCAAAAGTAATATTTACGCCAATTTAGTTCAAGATCTTTTCAAAAATAAAATTGATGTCCATTATCTATCCAACATCACCGGCCACGGCCTGCGCAAAGTTATGCGCGGTCGACCAAACTTCACTTACGTGATTGAAAAAATATTTGCACCACAAGAATTATTTCACTTCATACAATCTATTTCTGGGATGAACGACTATGAAATGTACCAGACTTTTAATATGGGGCAAGACTACGCGATTTTTGTACCACAAAAAGATGTCACCAAAACTCTAAAAGTTATTAAACAAAATAAATTTACCGGACTAGATGCGGGCTACGTGCACGCTGGCGCCAAACAAGTGGTAATCAAACCAAAAAAACTAGTTTATAAAGGTGACACTTTAGATTTGAGATAATATGAAAATTGCTATCATACAATTTCCAGGAAGTAATTGTGAATCCGAATCCCTGCGCGCCATCAAACAAGCCGGCATGGATGCGGAAGAATTTTTGTGGAATCGCGATCACCGTGACCTGGCAAATTTTGATGGTTATTTTATTGTGGGTGGATTTTCTTATGAGGACCGCTCTCGCTCTGGTATTATTGCCTCTCTTGATCCGCTCATGAACTATCTCAAACCAGAAGCAGAAAAAGGTAAGCCGGTACTCGGAGTATGCAATGGCGCTCAGATTCTAGTAGAGACCGGACTAGTGCCAGCTTTAAAAAATTATGCTCTAGGCATGGCCCTAGCTGAAAATTGGCGCCTGAAAAATGGCGTGGTAGTCGGAACTGGATTTTATAATACTTGGGCCAATATTAAACAATCTGTACCAAGTGAATCATCCGCTTTCACTCGTCATCTCAAAAACGGTGAATTTATTCACGTGCCTATAGCTCACGGCGAAGGGCGTTTTATTATTCCCGATGAATTGTTGGCAGAAATGATTGATAACAATCAAACTGTTTTCCGATATTGCGACGACGCTGGCAATATTTCCGCTGAATTTCCTACCAATCCAAATGGCGCGATGTACAATCTAGCAGCCGTCACCAATGCCGCCGGCAATGTCATGGCCATCATGCCTCACCCAGAGCGCACCGATAATGGTCAGCCAATATTTACTTCTATGCGTGAATATATAGAAGAAAAAATTACAATTAACATCGACAAACAAATTGAATTCACTCCCCCACCACTAAATATTCAAACCAAAGAAAAAGATAATAGTATTTTGGAATTACCGGTAGAGCTTTTAATTACTGATAATGAAGCCGCCACCGTACAAAATGCTTTGAAAAATTTAGGGATTGAAGTAGGAATAAAACGCTATGTTCAATGGGAACTAAAATTTCCTGAAAGCACTGATTTAAACACAGTAAAAAAACAAATTATAGATTCTGGAGAATTATTTAATAAGAACAAAGAAAGATTGGTGGA
Organism: Candidatus Magasanikiibacteriota bacterium; assembly: GCA_026396535.1. Classification (GTDB taxonomy): domain Bacteria; phylum Patescibacteriota; class Patescibacteriia; order Magasanikbacterales; family GWA2-37-8; genus CAIOJG01. The sequence goes on from JAPLWP010000018.1 coordinate 5,617, forward strand.
TGATCTAGATGCAAGCTCTGATTCGGTTTTGCTTTTGGTGCGCTACCTGGATGATTCTATCGGTGAACAAAAGAAAGAAACTTTATCCAAATTAGGCGTACCAGGAATTGAATTCGTGACCAAAGGCATACTTTGGAAAATCACCACCGACAATACTAATATTAATTCAGCGGTGGAGAAAATTTTAGCCACCCATATTTTATTTAATCCTTTTTCACAGGAGTGTTTCAAATATTAATTTTAACAATATGGACTACACAGAAAAAATAAAAGCACAATTAAATAATTGCATTACAGCCACTGATTTTAATTTTGGTCAAAAGAAAGTTGGTAAAGTCCGCGACTCCTACGAGACACCGGATAAAATGATTCTAATCACTACCGATCGCCAAAGTGCTTTTGATAGAGTGTTGGCCGAGATTCCATTCAAAGGACAAGTTCTCAACCAAACCAGCGCTTGGTGGTTTGAACAAACCAAAAATATTGTACCAAACCATGTTTTATCTATCCCAGATCCAAATGTAACTGTGGGTAAAAAATGTAGTGTATTTTCGGTAGAATTTGTAGTGCGCGGATATATTACAGGCACCACTTCTACTTCGGCCTGGAAAAATTACGAAGCCGGGATGCGTGACTATTGTGGCAATATTTTGCCAGAAGGTCTCAAAAAGAATCAGAAATTTGAACACCCAATTGTCACTCCTACCACCAAATCCGATTTACATGACGGACTTATTAGTCCAAAAGAAATTGTAGAGCAAGGTTTGATGACTCAAGAAGAATGGGATTACGTCAGCGGCAAGGCACTTGAACTTTTTATTTTCGGACAAAAAACTGCGGTTGAACACGGTCTTATATTAGTAGACACCAAATACGAATTTGGCAAAGACGCTGATGGCAACATTTTATTGATTGATGAAATTCACACTCCTGATTCCAGTCGCTACTGGTTAGCCAATAGTTTTGAAGAACGTTTCGTCAACAACCAAGAACCAGAAAATATCGACAAAGAATTTTTGCGCTTATGGTTTACCAAAAATTGTGATCCATACAACGACCAAGAATTACCAGCCGCTCCAGAAGAATTGGTAGTAGAATTATCTCGTCGTTATATTCAGCTCTACGAAATGATCACTGGAAAAACTTTTGAATTTCCGGATGAGAATACTCCCATTGCGGACAGAATAAACAATAACCTAAAAAATATTTAATTATATGAAAGTTATTTTAATCCTAGGATCAAACAAAGGTGCCGACATCGAACACGCCAAAAAAATTACAGATGAATTGGAAAAATTTGGAATTGCTTGGGAACAATTTTCCGCTTCGGCCCACAAACAAGCTCGTGAAGCTTTGGCCATTCTTGATAAATATCAGGATGAAAAAGTAGTGTATGTCACTATTGCTGGTCGCTCCAACGCACTCTCTGGCTTTGTAGCCGGCAATTCCACCAAGGTCACTATCGCCTGCCCTCCGTTTATGGATAAATTAGATATGATGGTCAATATTAATTCTACTTTGCAGATGCCGGCCAATGTCCCAGCTATGACGATTCTTGAGCCAGCCAATGTAGCTCTGGCTATCAAACGCATAAATGAATTATCCGTATGAACTCTCTCACCACGCTATCACCACTAGACGGTCGCTACTCTTCCTCTATCGCCGAATTGGCGCCGTATTTTTCCGAACTTGCTCTTATCAAATACCGTGTCCAAGTGGAAGTGGAATATTTCATTGCGCTCAGTCTAGAAAAAAAAATTAAAGAAATTCCGGCCTTTTCCGCTGATCTACAAAAAAAATTACGTGCAATTTATCAAAATTTTTCTTTGTCCGACGGCGAAGCTGTAAAGCTAATTGAAAAAACTACCAACCATGATGTCAAAGCGGTAGAATATTTTCTCAAAGAAAAAATCTCCAAATTGCCTTGCGCGAAATATAGTGAATTTATTCACTTCGCGCTGACTTCTGAAGATATTAATAATTTATCTTTTTCTTTGATGCTCAAAGATGGATTGGAAGAGGTAGTCTTAATAGAAATACAAAAAATTATAAAAACTCTCACTACTCTGGCCAAACAAAATAAAAGCGTAGGACTACTCGCCCTCACCCACGGCCAGCCAGCTACCCCGACTACTCTAGGCAAAGAATTGGCGGTGTTTGTCAGCCGCTTACAATATAATTTTAATAATCTAAAAAATCTAAAATTAGAAGGAAAACTAAACGGCGCGACTGGTAATTATGCTGCCGTTCAAGTTGCCTACGCAGAAATTGACTGGATAGCTTTTGGCAAAAAATTTATTTCTTCTCTTGGACTTAAGCCAAATTTGCTTACAACCCAAATTGAATCACACGAATCCACTGCTTTAGCTT
>JAPLWP010000101.1 GCA_026396535.1 Candidatus Magasanikiibacteriota bacterium
ATGAATTGATATATGGCTAGCAAAAATGGAGCAATACTAGACGAAATAAAAAGCCAAAAGAAAGTTTTGTCAAAAAATTCACCGTGTTTATGACGTAAAATATAGGCCATCGCAAACAGGGCAAACAGGTTGGCTCCTTTGAGAGTTTCGGTGATGGTAGCCATCCGGTCAAAGCTCCAGAAAAAGCTCGCCGCGCACCAGACGATAAAAGACAGCCAAATACCCGCTAATGGGACCTTTTTAAATTCAGTATAATGTTTATAAAAAAATATTATGGACCATAGCAAAAGCAGTACCGATACGGCCGCATTGATATTGAGGTGAATGGCGTTGTAGGAAAATATAATATAGTCACGCCAGTAATCCATAGTAGGGCGAGCCAGTAGCAGAGCTAGTAGGGCATAGTCGCCAAAGAGTTTATAAAGTACTATAATTACTATCGCCAAAATGGCGAGAATGTCACCGGCAGTGGTGGGGTTGAAAATGGTAAAAATTAGGAGGGCAGCGATGAGCCACTGAGTGAGAGTAAGCTTGTTCATAAATAGATTAAGTGATTTGATTATAGCACAAATTTAAGGTAAAATATAGTAGTTATTAATCCTCAAATTATGTCCCATACCAAAATGCCAATTGACTGCGTGGTAGCGCTGACCTACAACTGTAATGCTAAATGCACCATGTGTGATATTTGGAAAATTAAAAATTCTCCCGAGCTCACTCTAGAAGATCTGGCCAAATTGCCTGATTCACTGCTCGACGTAAATATTTCTGGCGGTGAAACTTTTTTGCGTAAAGATTTACCGGAAATTGTAGCTGTGATTAAGAAGGCTTGTCCGAAAGCTCGCTTGGTAATTTCCTCCAATGGATTTTTGCCACCGGTGATTGATAAAGCGATGGATAAAATTTTAAAAATTGCTCCGGATATCGGTGTGGCTATCTCTATCGATGGTATGGGCAAGATGCATGATGAAATGCGTGGCACACCGGGCGGATTTGATCGCTGTATGGAATCAATAAAAATTTTGCAAAAAAAAGGGATGACTAATTTGCGTCTGGCGTTTACTATTACTGAATACAATATCGATCATTTCGCGCAGGTGTATGATCTCACTCGCCAGCTTGGTATTCAGTTTACTCATAGCTTTGCTCAGAGCAGTGAATTTTATTTTGGCGGTAAACAAAATATTAATAATCCACCACGTGAATTATTGGTAAAAGGTTATACTCATATTATTCGCAACGAACTCAAAAGCTGGAATCTCAAACGCTGGTTGCGCGCTTTTTTTGCTAGCGGCATGTTTCGTTTTATTACTAGCAAAAATCCGGTGCTCGACAATGCTCCGGGTCGCGACTTTTTCTTCCTGGATCCATCCGGTGATATTTATCCATCGGTAGTACATAATTTTATTTTGGGAAATATTCGCAAGGTTGATAATTTCAAGGAATTTTGGCTTAGCCCTACTACTGATGAACGTCGCAAAAAAGTAGACGCTCTGCGTGTGCCGGTATGGATGGTGTGTACCGCGCGTACCGCTCTGTATAATCATCCGTTTGCGGTAGGCTGGTGGATTCTCAGGAATAAATTTTTCGGATTTAATATTCAGTAACATGAAAATTGTACTGGTCAACAAATTTTGGTATTCGCGTGGGGGAGCGGAGAAAGTAGCAATTCTTACCAAGGAGTTGCTTGAGCAAGCCGGTCATACGGTAGAAGTTTTTGGTATGCGCCATCCAGATAATATTTTTGATAATAAATATTTTACTGATTTTATTGATTATAATTCCGCTTCGCTGTGGCAGAAAATTAAATTTGGCGCGCGGGCGATATATAATAAACAGGCGGCTACTAATTTTGAAAAACTGTTGCAAGATTTTCAGCCTGACGTTGTGCATTTTCACAACATCTATCATCAGCTGTCTTGCTCTATTATCGCCGTAGCTCATAGATTGAAAATCAAAACAGTGATGACTCTGCATGATTATAAATTAATCAGTCCAAATTATAATTTGTTTCATCATGGGGATGTATCCCAGGAATGTATTGGTGGAAAATATTATCGCTGTCTGATGCATAATTGTATGGAGAATAGATCCGAAAGTGTTTTGGCTACTATTGAAGCATATTTTGTAGATCTGATTGGATACAAAAAAATGATTAATAAATATCTAAGCCCAAGTGAATTTTTGCGTACCAAATTTTTGAGTGCTGGATTTGAGGATAAACAAATTGAGGTGCTGCCCAATCCATTGCGTGCCGGTGAATTTATTTCCCAGGTAGCGATGGGAGAATATGTAGGATATATTGGCCGCTTGGCTCCGGAAAAAGGTTTGGATTATTTATTGGCAGCAGCGGAATTATTGCCGGAGATTAATTTTAAAATTGCCGGCTCTGGTCCAAGTGAAAAATATTTATCCAATCTTATTGAAAAGAATAAAATTAGCAATGTAGAATTTGTCGGTCAAAAACATGGTGCGGATTTGCAAAGTTTCATTATGCATTCTCGTATCATGGTGGTGCCTTCAGTGTGGCACGAAAACGCGCCGATGAGTGTGGTGGAAGCCAAGGCTCATGGCAAAGTAGTGGTAGCGTTTGCGATGGGCGGAATATCAGAAATTTTGCCAGCAGAGCTTTTGGTAAAACCAAAAGATGTCACCGAACTGTCACAAAAAATTAAAACTTGGTTTAATAGCAGTAGTGAAAAATTGTCTGATATGGGTCAGTGCTTACAATTGCAAGCCAAACAAAATAATAGTCCGGAGATCTATCTGGACAGATTGCTCAAGGTTTATAAAAAATGAAAAATAAACTAATACTCTACAGATCACTGGTAGCCGTATTTCTGGGACTTTTTGTTTCGGTTTTTTGTTATTTCAATTTTTACGTTTATAGCGCTCCAATTTTGGCGAACTATATTTTGGGCACTCTGCCACAAGACAGCGAGTCTATTGCCAAGCTCGCCAAATTTGATTTGCTCATAGTATCAGCCGAGCAGGGCGTAGTGCGCAAATCCGTATTACAAAAAGTTCGTGAGCTCAATCCAAAAATAATTATTTTGGCGTATGTGCCATCGCAGAGTACAAATGATTCTTGGAAAGAATATCCAGCCAACACACTCTATGGAAATTTTCAGATGAACGATAATTGGTGGCTACGCGATACGGCGCAGCGTCCAATTTCTGATTGGCCTAGACTGCACAATACTGATATGAGTCAGGGTTGGTCGGATTATTTGATTGGTTATGTAAAAAATAATATTTTATCTCAAGGAATTTGGGATGGAGTATTTTATGATATGTTTTATGATAGTATCGCTGACAGAAATCACGGTGATATTGATCTCAATCACGATGGTATCAAAGACGACGCGTCGTGGGCCAATGCGCAGTGGGTGAGTAGGATGAGCTATCTGTTGAGCTCCAGTCAGCAGCGCCTAGGGGTAAAATATATTATGATTAATGGCACTTCTATTCCTTCTTTGCAGAGTATGGCCAATGGTCGTATGTATGAAAATTGCTAACACGGCCAACAGCGGTAATCAAAAAGATTATCGTCGGATGCGTTTTGGTTTTGCTAGCAGTCTGATGCTGGATAATGTGTATTTTAGTTTTGATTATGGCGATCGTGATCACAATCAAATTTGGTGGTATGACGAGTATGGAGTGGGACTTGGAAATTCTGTGGCCGCTCCAATGTCGCAGAATGGTCAGATTCAATTTAATGCTAGTGATATTTGGCGCCATGATTATGAACATGGTATTGCTTTGGTCAATCCAAGTGGACAAAATCAGACAATTGATTTGGGAAATGAATATGAAAAAATTATTGGTAAACAAGATCCTTTTACCAATAATGGTGAGATCACTTCCAATGTCACAATTCCGGCGCATGACGGATTGATCATGTTGAAAACCGCTCAAACTTTGCAGAATGTGGCTTTTAAAAATGGTAATTTTGTCCGATTTTTTGACTGGCAGGGCAATCGTGCTCGTAATGGATTTTTTGCCTTTGAAGATGGGGTGCCTGGTGGCGCGATAGTTTTTCGTGGCGATCTCAATCGTGATGGCGCTGTAGAAAAAATAGTTTCCGGTAATGGTCGTTTGCAAATTTTTAATGATGCTAATCAGATTTGGTATGATAATTATCCTTACAACGGAAACTATAGTGCGGATTTACGTTTCTCGGTAGGACAAAGTTTGAATGATGAAAACGAAATTTTGACTACTCCCGCTTTGGGCAATGCCGCGATTTTATATAATTATCACGGGGGTGTAATTAAAGAAGATTTTTATCCTTTTGGTGTAAAATACAAAAGTGGTTTTTTTGGCGGCCTAGGGCATTTTGATACTGCGGATAATTGGCAGATGGTATTTGGGTCTGGCGGCAAACAAATCGGTACTATTTTGGTATATGATACCGGTGCCAGCAAAGTGAAATATAAGTTTCAGCCATTTGGTAATAAATATGCTGGTCCAGTGAAGGTGGCAGTGGGCAATTTTACCGGTGATGAACGCTCTGAGATAGTGGCGATGGCCAAGATTGGTAATAAAAATGTACTTAGGATTTTTGATGTAAAAGGTACTAAATTATCTGAATTTTCAGTAGGTGGACCATTTGATGGAGGCGATCTGAATATCTCTACTTCGGACATAAATTTCGACGGTTTTTCAGAGATAGTAATTGCCGGGGAATAGGTTTTTGCCTTTGGATATTGACAAAATACTGTTTTTTTGATTAAATACCAAGTCGGTTTGTCTATTTTTTGACGCGATAATTTTGGGTTAAGATATTAATCTATAATCATCGTGTTAATTTCTCAATTGTATTTCGACGAAGTTCGTCGGATTGCAAAAGAGGCACGAGAGCCTACTTGGTAGGCAGGAGTCCCTATGGCAGATCAGAGTCCTCGTCACGACCAGACCCAGATCTACTCGAATCGGGATGTC
>JAPLWP010000143.1 GCA_026396535.1 Candidatus Magasanikiibacteriota bacterium
TGACAACCTCACCGATAAGATTGTGGTGCCACTAGAAACCAGCACTATATTTTTTAGTATTCTTTTGGCTACTACATTCATTATTTGGTACTATTACGAAAAAACACTGTCCATTCATTCTGTTTTTACAAAACGACGTGAGATATTTTATTGGTTGTCTGTTTTGTTCACTTTTGCTCTTGGTACAGCCGCCGGAGATCTTATGGCAGAAGGACTCGGACTGGGTTACGCAGTAACTGGTTTTATTATAGTTGGGTTTATCGTGATCTTCGCAATCGGCTGGAAGCTCAAGCTTAATCACGTATTGTCATTTTGGCTAATTTATATTTTAACTCGACCCCTTGGCGCTTCTCTTGGCGATTATCTTTCCCAACCAGCTAAATATGGCGGCTTAGGGCTTGGAGCAACAACAACAAGTTTTATCTTTGTCGGCGGCATACTGGCGATTGTGGCTTATCTTTCAATTACCAAGAAAGATGTCATTGAGAAAGAACAAAACGAAGAGATTAAAGAAGAAATAAAACAAGACACAAACAGAAGCGGTATATTACAAACAGCCATTGTTGTTATTCTGCTTGTTGTCGTGGGATTAACCGGCTATCATATGCGCCAATCCCAACTACGAGCTGTTACAAATATTGTTTCTGCGCCAATCACATCATCGAGTACTAATCCAGCTCAACAATCGACATTAGGAGACTTGTCTGATTTTAGAACTATCGCTCAGGATTCACTCAATATGGTTAACGCTGGAAATCTTGCTGGTGCTAAAATACGCATAGCCGATTTGGAATATGAGTGGGATAACGCAGAAGCTCGTCTCAAACCAAAAGATCCAAATAAATGGGCTGAAATTGACAGTGCTAATGATAAAGTGTTCAGACAGTTACGTGCCGTTAATCCAACCATAGATGGAAGTAGATCTGTTTTAGAGATTTTGTTAAAATTATTGGATTAATCATTACAAATATCATTAATTTTGCTAATCTAAAATCACAGTAAAATTCATTTACGATCAAACAATAACGCTATATGTCTGGATGTCGCAAAATTTTTGTCATTCTGTCTTTCTTTTTAATTTTACCCCAAAGAGCGTTAGCAGCTAATTCTAATACGGCCTCTACTTCATCCGCTTCCACTGTTTATTTGACTTTTGACGCCGACATGACGCCGTTGATGCAAAAAAAACTGAAACAAGGCAAGGTAAAAGAGTGGTATGATCCGGAACTCATTTCATACTTAGAAAAAGAGCGTGTACCTGCTACTATCTTTGTCACCGGCATGTTTGCCGAAATCTATCCTAGTGTAGTAAAAAGATGGGCTGATTCTGGGTTATTTATCGTTGGCAACCATAGTTATAGTCACCCTGGCTTTACAGCTCACTGCTATGGTTTGACTACGGTCACCTCAACAGCCGCCAAACAAGACCAGATTGAAAAGACGCAGAAAATACTTACACCGCTTATTGGGTATACTCCAACATACTTCCGTTACCCTGGTCTTTGCCACACAGCTGCTGACGATCAATTAGTAGCTTCGCTTGGGCTAAAAATTGCGCCTGCCACCATTATTTCCGGTGATGCTTTCGCAAAAAATAGTTCGGCTATTGTAAAGAATGTGCTCAAACAACTAAAGGACAACGCTGTCATTTTAATGCACACTGGGGGGCCGAATGCTCCAGCGACCACCGCGGCGGTAAAAACACTCGTACCTATATTAGAAAAGAGAGGGTTTTTATTTAAAACACTACCGTGATGCCAACCTCATTCCGGTGTATACTTTGCCTAAAAAGGTTGAATTATTAGTATTCAAAATTATAAATTGTCTATGAAGAAGCTTGTCTCTGCCATCATTGACAATTTCTTTATTTCTATTATAAAAAAGGTGTTTCATTTAAATCCCGTACGGCTACAATTAAAATAATAATACAAAAATCCGCTTATCGTAGCGGATTTTGTGGTTTATTCGAGTGGATAGCCTTCTTTGCGCCAAGCAAGCAGTCCGCTGGTTAGATTATATAATTCATCGGAGATGCCATTTGACGATAGTTGTAACAACGCTAATTCGCTTCGGCTTCCAGACAGACAGTATAAATAGATAGTTTTATAAGGACGAAGAAAATCTGCTTGATGTAAAATTTTGTCAACAGGAATATTTATTGCTCCAGAGATTTTTCCTCTTTCAAATTCTTCAGGAGTTCGTACATCAACAATAATGCTTGTTGTAGGTGTGCCTTGTTCAATGAGAGTGTGTAGTTCTTGTGCTGAAATTTGTTTCCCAATCATAGTTAGCTATTTTTTAAATTATTATATTTACAAATTAAACGTTTTAAATCAATGAGAAAAGGTTCTTTTGATAGGGAATAACATATTTTTTTACCATCACGTTTTGTTGTGAGTAGTTCTGCGTTGTGTAAAATTTGCAAATGATGGGATATGATAGCGATATTTGATCGGAGTGTGTCTGTAATCTCGCTGACACAAGCGCCGTTATTATTAAAAATGGTACACAAAATTTTGAGGCGAGTGTAGTCGCCAACCAATAAGAACTGTCTTGCCAAGACTTCCAAGTGACTATTATTTTTTATTGAAGTAGCAGTTTTTTTCATATATCATTCAAGCTAATGTTTGAATGATATAATAAGTCTTAAATTTTGTCAAGTTTTAGATGGTATATTATAATCTAAAAAACACCGCTCAATAAAGCGGAGTGCAGAATATCCTTCTGCTCTAGTTAAACGCCCTAGTGATGAGCGAGGAAGCTAAAATGTTAAAAGGGTACAATTTATTATGTGGTAGTATTTTTTGATTAAGTGGATAAACCTCTAACTTTTTCTTTTAAAAGGTGTACCATATAAATAGAGCTATAAAATAGCTTTTACTAAATTATAAAGAGTCTAAGTAAATTAAAGGTCGAGACTTTAATTTTATGATAGCTCGCGTCCTGTTTAGGAATTTAATTTATTAAAAAATAAATATATGTTTGCTGATCCATCTACAGAAGATTTGGAAAAAGAAGCTCATGATCATACTCAAGAAGCAGTAAAAGAAGCCACCAAAGAAGGTGCTCAAGAAGGCAGAGAAGAAGGAGAAAAAGAGGCTAAAGATGATATTCATAATAATGAATAACAAAAAATGTCTCGATTGAATCGGGACATTTTTTTATTTAGTGCTGTTGATAAAATCCCCGTATTTGTTGGGTGGCACTTGACCGATTTTCAAAAACCCCTTATAATATCAAAGTAATTTTAATTATTAATTAATTTTAACCAATACTATGGCTAAAATGACAAAGTCAGCGATCATCGCTTCTCTTGCCGAATCCACTGGTTTGAGCAAGAAACAGGTAGACGGTTTACTAGGTGAAATGGCCACTTTGGCTTACAAGGAAGTCAAAAAGAGTGGTGAATTCGTAGTTCCAGGTTTGGGCAAATTGGTGAAAATCAAACGTGCTGCTCGTCAGGGCCGCAACCCAGCTACTGGTGAAACTATCCAGATTGCTGCCAAGACTGTGGTGAAATTCCGCGTTGCCAAGGCTGCTAAAGAAGCTGTATTGTAATTTTTACACTCAAATTAAAGAGTCTCGAGCAATCGAGGCTCTTTTTTGTTTTAAAATAAGCCCTCCTATATATTATATTAAAAATATAAGGGGTGGGACGATTGTCATCATCGTAGTTCTGTGCTAAAATATAGCGACTTTTAAATATATATTTTATGCAAGACCTACAACAGATTTTTAATCACATTCAGGAAATCAAGAAAAAGCAAAAAGATATCAAAGCGGCTTATCGGGATGCTTTGGCCGCAAGTAGTGAATATAAAAATCTAACTGATAAATCCAAAGAATTGCGCGCTCGCAAAAAAGAAATTGAAATGTCGGTGAAATCGGATTTTTCCGGAGAGTTTCAAAAATTGGATGATTACAAAATAGATTTGGAATCAGATATGACTATGCTCTCAGACGCCGCTATGACGAAGCTCATGAAAGGGGAGACAGTGCAGGTGACGGATGAATATAATACAAATTACGAACCGGTATTTTCGGTGAAGTTTAAGAAAGCTTAATTATGACCAAACAAAAGTTAACTATTGCCTTTACTGTCCTTATGGATGTGGTTGGGCTCGGGATTGTATTGCCGTCGTTACCTTTTTATATAGCTCGGTTTGGTGGATCGGCTATTGAGATTACTTATTTATTTGCGGCGTATGCTGCCTGCTCTTTTTTGAGCACACCGATGCTCGGTGCACTCTCTGATCGTATCGGGCGTCGTCCGGTGCTTATGGCGAGTATTGGTAGTACAGCTTTGGGATGGATAGTATTTGCTAGCGCCAACAGTTTGCCGCTGTTATTTTTGGGTCGCATGATTGATGGTTTGGCGGCTGGTAATTTTTCTACTGCGCAGAGTTATTTGGTAGATATTTCCAAAGACGAAGTGGATCGTACTCATAATTTGGGTATGATTGGTGCTTTGTTTGGTATTGGATTTATTATTGGGCCGATGCTCGGTGGATTGCTTGGGGCAATTTCCCCATCTTTGCCATTTTGGACGGCAGGTGGTTTGGCTGTGCTCAATTTTATTGCTGCATATTTCTTTTTGAAAGAAACGCATCATGTTCGTAATACCGACAAAATGTATATCAATCCATTTCGTCCGATAGCGCGGGCTTGGGCCAACAAACAATTGCTTCCTTATTTTATTGTTTGGTTTTTGTTTGGTCTAGCCGTGGCCGGTGTTTTTTCTGTAAATTCTATTTATTTTGCTGATAGATTTGGTTTTAATGCTTTTACTATTGGTGTCATCATGGCAGTGCAAGGTGTAATTATGGCGTTGAATCAGATGGTGGGATTGAAGAGATTCTGGCTCAAACGCTTCAAAGAGCCGCAATTAGTTTTAATAATGTTATTTATTTTTGGTCTGGCCTACTCGTTGATGGGCATGGTCTATACCGGATTATTCTTTTTAGGAGTTTTATTTTCTGTTTTTGCTCAATCTGTTTTGCGCGCTGTGTTTACTAGTGAAGTGATCGGAATGGTAGATCCAAAAATAAAAGGAGAAGTAATGGGAATTTTGGGATCAGTGATGTCTTTGGGCATGGTGGTAGGTCCTTTAATTATCGGACCTATATATAGCTATAAAAATAATCTTTCTTTTGTAGCCAGCGGATTTTATATGTTTGTGGCGTTCGCTATTATCTATCGTCACCGCAAAAAAATGGAAAATATTGTGCCCGATGAGCAGGCCCAGGTGAATGTTTTATAATTTGCTCTTTTGTTCAAAGGGGGTTAAACTAGGGGTATGAACAACGAATTTACCTACAAATTTTATCGTCATACTACGCAAGCCGTCTCAGCGATGAGAGAGGCGGTTTTGTCGGCTAAATCTTCTATATATTGGGAAATATATACGTTCATTGATGATGAGTTTGGGCAGTCTTTTGTGGACGCTCTTTGCGACAAAGCCCAGCAAGGTTTGGAGGTAAAAATGATAGTGGATGCTGTGGGTAGTTTTGATATGTCGCGCAACAGTATTCATCGTTTACGTTTGGCTGGTGTGGATTTAGTTTTTTATAATTCTCTGTCTCCGCGTCATTCTCTGAGTACTTGGATGTCTAGATTGTGGTATCGCAATCACCGCAAAGTTTTGATTATTGATAAGGATATTGTATTTTTGGGCGGAGTAAATGTGGCCAAGATTTATTCGCAATGGGATGATCTACATGTACGACTTTCCGGGCGACCAGTAAATATTTTATTGTGGTCATTTGCTACTTCCTATATTCATGGCGGTGGTGATCGTAAAAAAGTAGAACATCTTTTGAATCTAGGTATTAAAAATGATATCAAAGAAGTAAGAAAGCGTTTGAAATTTATATTGCATTCACCAATAAAATTCGGTGATTCTTCTCCTAAGAAATTTTTCTTAAAAAGCCTAGAAACAACCAAGAAAAAATTTAATCTGATGACTCCTTATTTTGTACCAGATAAAAAATTTTTTAATCTGATCTCGGCGGCCAAAGAAAGAGGAGCGGAAGTGAATTTATTCTTACCAGGTAAAACTGATTATAATTTTACCGATTGGATTGTTAGTTTTTATGCCAGATTGGCGCACAAAAGTGGAGCTAATATCTTTCTTTCACCCAAAATGAATCACGGCAAAGCTATGACTAGGGATAAAGAAATTGGATTTGTGGGAAGTGCCAATCTGACGCCGCGCAGTTTTTTCTACAATGAAGAAGCAGGAGTATTATTTGAAGAAAAAGCGATGGTAGAAGAATTGGATAAAATCTTTGAAGATCTTCAGAAAAATTCTTTCCAGTTAAGTCCGGAAATTATTTCACCTTTATTCCTGAAAACAAAAATAAAATCTTGGTTTGGTAAACATATGGGAGGATGGATATGACCTCATTTGCACCTTTGCCAGACAGAATGCGTCCGATAAATTTTGAAGAATTTTTTGGTCAGGAAGAAATAGTAGGTAAGGGGAAAATGCTTCGAAATCTCATTGAAGCCGACCAGCTGTCTTCTATAATTTTTTGGGGGCCGCCGGGAGTTGGCAAGACTACATTGGCGCAAATTATTGCCAAGCAAACCAAAGCGCATTTCGTGTCTATCTCCGCTGTAATGAGCGGTAAAGACGAATTGAGTAAAGCCGTGGAGGATGCTGAGTATCATAAGCGTTTGGAAAATAAACGCTCGGTTTTGTTTATTGACGAAAT
>JAPLWP010000027.1 GCA_026396535.1 Candidatus Magasanikiibacteriota bacterium
TTACTCGGCCCAAAAGATTTTGTTCAATAGCAGACACTCCCGACCAACCATGGTCAGCCAAAAATACTTGTAATTTTTTATCAGCACCAGTGAAAATAAAAATACCAACTAATAAAAATAATATACCCAAAGCGCGTTTGAAAATTCCGCGCGGATCAGCCGCCACTTTGACACGAGCAATAAATTTTTGACCAAGCAAACTTACTAGCAACAATACCAGCGATAACCCAACCGCATACGCAATAAGATCAGCGATGCCTTTGCCAAAACTTTGTGGCAATACCGTGGCTAAAATCAAAAAATAAGTTGGTGAACAGCTAGAAAACACCGGTCCTAGTGACAAACCAATCAACATATCACCTAGCCTGCCACTTTGGTGTGCCGAGCTATTTAAAATTTTATCCGATCCCGCACTTAGTCCTAATTTGAAATTTAATTTATCCCAAAAATTTGGAAAGATTGTAATCAAACCAAAAAATATAATTATTGTTCCTGAAGTATAACTCCACACTTCCGGCGGAATATTGATAAACAAAGTGCTAAATTTGAGCAGTAATGTAAAAAGCACTACAGCCACCGCAAGCGATGCAGTAATAATATAAGGATTACGACGACGATGATCCTGGGCCGCACCACCAATAATAATCGGCAATACCGGCAACACACACGGAGCCAAAACAGTCAGTACACCGGCGACAAATGAGATAAACAATAGAAACATAATTAAATTTTTACACCTTCTTTTTTTAAAATTTTTATTTTGTTGTCCGCGCCGCGATTATATCCACCGGTTTTACCATCATTGCGTACTACCCGATGACAGGGAATCTTGGGATCAAAATTTTTATTAAGAATATTCCCTACGGCCCGAAAAGCCTGCGGACTTCCGGCTAATGTCGCTACTTCTTTATAGGTCAAAACTTTTCCTTTGGGGATTTTTTTCACGACTTCGTAAACTTTATCTTTAAACATTTTCATACAATACTTATTACATCCATTTTATCAGTTGTGATTAATATTATCAAATAAAAAAACCGTTCGCCCTGTCCTGCTTCCAAATGATTAGAAACAAAACAGGTCGGCGAACGGAATTTTTATTTCCAAAATCACCAACCCTACTCTCAACGGCCATGGAGCGTCCTATGACGGTGATCAAAAGCGTCCATCAGGTCCAGATGAATCTGGTAGACAAAAGCTACCAGCTCCACGAACTGAACCACAGTTATAGGCGTACGAAACGAATGGGTGTGGTCGAGCTTGAGCTCACTACACAACCAATCATGCATCCGCAACGCTTGATCGAGAGCGACCAAATCATGAGGCTTCTTCAAGCCCGATTTGCCCAAGACCCAGTCCTGAGCCCACCGCCTGGAAGCCTCCGTGACTTCCGTTTTTATCTGGAACATGTTCACCCCCCCCGATAATCGTGCCCACTACACGCCATGTGCAACTGCTACGATTAATGATTCTGTGATAAAATACTACCATAGGAACAAAAAAATTAAAAATATCAGTCCATTCTTGACAGCTTTTATAAGTATGCTACAATATTATCACTCTCTCATATAGAGTGATAAATAATCAAAAACCCCTTATGTTTCCTCAAAATTTTACCAATAAATCCCAGCAACTCCTCCAAATGGCCGCCCAAATCGCGGCACAAAATGGCCAACAACAGGTAGAGCCCCCTCACCTCTTTTTTGCGATGCTTGAAGATGAAGAAGGAGTCGCAAATTCTATTATTTCCAAAATGGGCGCCAACCCCATCACTCTACGCGCCAGCGCTCAAAGCCTGATAGATATACTACCCAAGCAAGCCAGCACTACCGCCAGCATCACTGGCCAAGTCATGCTAGGACAAGCGATGATGTTTGTCTTTCAAGCGGCTGCTAGCGAAGCCCAAAAAATGGGAGACGAATATATTAGTGTCGAACATTTATTTTTGGCTTTTCTTTCTGGCTCCAACCCAATCAATGAAATTTTAAATAAAGAAAATATCACTTACGACAGTGTGCTAAAAACTCTAGCCACTATTCGCGGCAATCAGCGTGTAGATTCACCTGAACCAGAAACTCGCTACAATGCTCTGGAAAAATATGGGAAAAATCTGACCGACTTGGCTCGCAAAGAAAAAATTGATCCGGTAATTGGCCGTGATGATGAAGTGCGTC
>JAPLWP010000014.1 GCA_026396535.1 Candidatus Magasanikiibacteriota bacterium
ATGAAGATAACGGTATCAAGTAGCTGAGACCAAAGATTGGATAGATTGGAACGGATCCAAAAATGTTTTACGCCAAGTTTTTGTTTGAAGAAAAAGAAAGATAAAACATCTTGATATTCTCCGATAATATAGGCAAGTAAGGAAGCGATAGAAATACGAGCGGATAGACCAAAAACCATGTTGTAGCTATCTTTTACCCATAGAGCGCGACTGCCCCAAGGAGCAATCATAGAAACGCCAGAATAAACCAAGAATAATAAGATACTTAAAGTACCGGCAATCACAAACAAACGAGCAGTTTTTTTACCATATACTTCGCCAATCACATCGGTAGTCAAAAATACAAAAGGAAAAGAAAATACGGCTACTGAAATCTGTGTGCCCCAGAGAAATGGCATTAGTTTGGTGCCAAGGGTGTTGGAAGCGAACAGTGATACGAGATATAGGGTCAAAGTAATTACTAATTTGAGTGAGAATTCTACCCTCTCTTGGTTGGTTTCCATCATAGGATTTGTTTTAAAATATTATTTATAAAATTAAAGTCTCCACCTTCTTTTATTACTACATCAAATTTTGGCGCAAATTTTTTTTCTCTTTCCTTTTTATTGGCAAAGACAATGGTGAGTAGATTCGTATAATCAAAACCTTCGATCATGCCTAGGTCATCAATTTGGTCACCAAGTAATATGACGTTTGTTCTTTCTTTAAGCTGTTCAAAGAAAGGGAAGTCTCGCAAAATTATTTCATATTTATTTTGTGAATGAATAATAGGTTGTTTGTAATTTATCATGTAGCCGTCGGCGTCATACTCATAATAGTTGGCTAGAATATGCACATTATCGGTAAATATGCCGCACAGCTCCAGTTGCTTTTGGATCATATAAGCTGGGCCGCCAGACATTATTACTACCGGTACATTATTTTGGTGTAACAATTTGAATGCTTCAACAACGCCAGGGCGCAAATGAAGGTGTCCGGCAATCATGGCTTTATCCATGATATCTTTACTGAGTTTATGTTGGATGAGAAGTTTGCTATGTTTTATCCACCATTCTTCCATCTTGATCATACGCTCTGCACGCGGAATATCTTGGTTGTGTTCCAAAGGATGATATTTTTCAAAAAGTTCAAAAGACTCGGCAGAATATTCAGGAGTTAGGTAGCCGCCGGCACGTAGTAATCCAATCACAGAGCCCACCGGCTTGCCGTCTATATAGGCGACATCGCTAAGCGTCTTATCAAAGTCGGCTAGGATATGTAGTTTGGAGGCTTTGTCTTGAGCCATTTTTTCTATTATTGTTTTTAGATTTTCTTCATTATAGATAGCATCCATACAAATTGACCGGTAATAGTATTTGGGTTAAAATAAAGATTATAGTGCTAAGAATAGAGAAATTATACTTATATATGGCGCTTTGGTCAATAACACTTCAATATGATAAAACAGATTACCGATCTCCATATTCACTCCAAATACGCCCGGGCCTGTTCGCCAAAGCTGGAAATTCCCAACATTGCGAAAGCGTGTGAACAAAAGGGTATAAATATTTGTGGTACGGGAGATTTTACCCATCCTTCTTGGTTTGCTCATCTGGAAAAAGAGCTCAAAGAGATAGGTGGGACCGGTCTTTATACTTGGAAAAATGGCAGCAGTCCGACCAGGTTTATTTTGACTAGTGAGATTGCTTGTATTTACAAACATAAGGACAAAGTGCGTCGCGTGCATCTGATTTTGGTGGCACCGAGTTTGGAAGCGGCCGCTAAATTGAATGAAGCGTTTGTAGAGCGCAAAGTAAATCTACGATCCGATGGTCGCCCTATCATGGGTCTGCATGCCAAGGAAGTGCTCAAAATGATGCTTGCGATAGACGAGCGATTTATGTTGATTCCGGCTCATGCGTGGA
>JAPLWP010000082.1 GCA_026396535.1 Candidatus Magasanikiibacteriota bacterium
CGATCTTCAAAAATAAATCTACTGTATATTTTTTCTCCTTTTTAAAATCATTTATAACTTTTGTCAGATCTCGAATAAATCCAACCTGAGAAAAAATATCACAATTGGCCACATTTGGACAACTGACATTTAAGGTAATAAAATCTGCGTGTGGAGCTAACAATTCAAAACTTTTTAGATAATCAACAGCCATCTCTTCCAACTTGAGTCCTGTGGTCGGAGCGATACTGACTCCAATAGGATGTTTTTTATTTTTTACTTTAGATAATTTTTCTGCCACTGCCAAAGCGCCAATATTACACAAGCCATAAAACACAATCAGGCCTTTATCTTTAGGGATACGCCATAGACGTGGTCTAGCGTTTCCATTTTGCGCACTAAAAGTAACCGAACCTAGCTCTGAAAATCCAAAACCAAACATTTCATAAGCCAATGGTGCCACTACATTTTTATCAAAACCAGCCGACAAGCCAACCGGATTAGAAAAATTTATATTGCCAATTTTAGTATTTAAAATGGAATCATTAATATTGGTAAATTTTTTTATTATACCAAAAAATGGCGGTAATTCACTCGCCACTTTCATGGCTGTAATTACAAAATGATGAACGTCTTCTGGATCAAATTGAAAAAATATTGGACGAATTATTTTTTTATAAAACATATTACATTTCGTCTACGGTATCAATAGATAAAATACTTAGACAATTTTGTAATACCTGTTTGGTGGCTGAACAAAGTGCCAAACGCGCTTTAATTATTTCTTTATTGTCATTATTTAAAACACTATGCTTGGCATAAAAATTACTAAAGGCTTGGGCCACATCAAAGCTATACTTCGTCAAAACAGACGGATTGTAATTATTGAAAGATTTTTTTATCGCTTCACCATATTCGCCAAGCATGATAATTAATTGTTTCTCTTCTGTCGAAGAAAGCAAACCAAAATCTACCGTCTTGCCCGGCTTGGCCTTGCGTAAAATACTATTGATACGCGCTACCATATACAAAACATACGGACCGGTAAAACCTTCGAATTTGGTAGCGGCCGCAAAATCAAAGACTATGGTTTTGGCGGCTTCATGCTTGAGAAAATCAAATTTAATCGCGGCCATCGCTACCGTCCAAGCAGTTTTGGCTATTTTCTTTTTATTCCAATCAGTGTGGCGTTTAACAGTTTCTTCGAGAATTTTTCCATACACTTCATCACGGACATCATCATACAAAATTACCTTTCCTTTTCTGGAAGACATTTTTCCATCCGGCAACATTACCAGTCCATAGCCGATATGAGTCATTTTATAATTATAACCGGCTTTTTGCAAAACTTTAAAAAGTTGTTTGAAATAAAAATTCTGCTCACTGCCAGTAAGGGTGATGCTTTCTGAAATATTTTTATATTTTTTATTTTTGGCCACTGCCAATCCCAGATCACTGGTGAGATACAGTCCCGCGCCATTACTTTTGCGCAGCAAAGCAATATCCAAATTTTCAGAAGTCAGATCCAGAATAATCGCTCCACCTTCGCCTACCGTGGCGATACCTTTCTTAATAAGTTCATCCACAATTTTCTGACCATTATCTTTTACATCTTGTTCGTAAAAAGTGTGAGATAATTTTAGTCCCAGTTCTTTGAAAGCCTTATCAAAACCATCTATACTCCACTGTCTAGTTTTTTTGAAAAGCGGCCAAATACTTTTATCGCGCGCTTCCAGATTTTTCTGCATCGCAAAAGATTCTTCTTTTAATTCCGGATGATCTTCGAGATATTTTGAAGCCTCGGCATAAATTTCACCCAGCCATTTTTGTTCTTGGCCCTTGGGCGGTTTTTCATTGTTATGAAATTTTTGCAAACCCCACAGACACTTAGCCACATGAGCACCAAAATCATTGAGGTAATTTATCGGTGTAATCTCTACACCATTGGCTGCGAATATATTGTTGAGCGCGTTGCCCAAACAAATATTACGCAGATGACCAATATGCAATTCTTTATGAGTATTATTACTTGGATATTCAATAATTACTTTTTTACCTTTTTGTGAAGTATTGAAACCATATTTTTTGGATTGTTTTTCTATCAGCTCAAGAGTAGTCTTGGCTACGGCTCCGGAATTGAGAAAAAAATTCACATATGGTCCGGCAGTAATAACTTTGTCCACGCCATACTTTTGGAGAGAGGATTTTTCTAGAACTTCTTTTACAGAAGTGGCACATTCCACTGGATTTTTACCCTGCTGTTTGGCCAACTCAAAACAAGGAAAAGCCAAATCCCCCATCTGCGGATTGGGCGGGGTAGAAAATTGAATATTAAAATTCAAACCATTGTCGGATAAAATTTGTAATATTTTTTCTTCCAGCTTCATAATTTTTTATTTTACTTTTACAAACCAACGACTGCCTTTTTTTACAATATCTCCTGATTTAATAGTAGCGGCATAATTTCCTTTTTCTACTTTTGTATCATTTATACTCACCCCACCCTGATCAATTACCTGGCGCGCTTCGGATTTGCTTTTACAAACTTTGGCTTCTACCAACAAAGCCGAAATTTCATAAACAGTTGGTGTGATTTCCGGCATTTGATCTGGAGTCTGTCTTTTACTGAATGTATTCAAAAAATATTCCTTGGCCTTTTCGCCAGCTTCTTCTCCTTTGAAAGCTTTGGTTATGCCTAACGCCAAGAAAAATTTAGCTTCATAAGGATTTTCTCCATTCTTCAATCTTTCTTCCCATAATTTTATGGAAGCCACAGGTAACTGTGTGCACAAGTACATGCCATTTATTATCATATTATCATTCCAACTCATAACTTTACCAAACATGTCTTCGGGAGCATCCGACAGAGCGATCATATTGCCCTCACTCTTGCCCATTTTTTTACCAGCACTATCTACAAGCAATTTTGTAGTTAAGACAAATTTTTCTTTATTTTTTAAATCTTTCATTAGATCGCGTCCAGCTAGCATATTGAATGTTTGATCATTACCACCAACTTCCCCGTCTACATCCATAGCCACGCTATCATAGGCCTGCATCACCGGATACAAAAATTCATGCAAAAATATTGGTTTATTTTCTTCTTTTCTTTTTTCAAACATATCACGCTCCATCATGCGCTGTACAGTAAAATGAGAAGTCAATTCCAAAACATCGGCAAAATTTAATTTGGAATGCCAAGTGCCGTTGAATTTTAATTCCACTGGATTTTCTCCTTCAAAATTTAAAATCGTGGCGGCTTGCGCTTGATAATTTTTGCAATTGGATAAAACTTGTTCGTGAGTCAACGCCGTACGAGCCGAAGTTTTGTCTGTAGGATCCCCAATCATACCGGTATAATCACCGATAAGCATAATTACTTTATGTCCTAAATCCTGAAACTGGCGCAATTTCATCATCGTAATAGCATGACCGATATGCAAAGTTGGCGCAGTTGGATCATAGCCGGTATAGAGAGTAAGCTGTTTTCCTTCTTTGAGACGTGCTTCCAAAAACTCTTTTTTAGGATAAATATTTTCTACTCCACGACTAATTAATTCTTCGATTTTTTTTGTATCGTTTAAAATTTTCATAAAATTAGTGTTTACTGATTGGCAAACGAATTTCAAATACGGTAGACGCTGGCACACTTTGGTTATTAACTGTTAAATTTTTTACAACAGGAATATTTTCAGTATTTTCTGGAAAAATCGCCACTTCACTATCCGGATCTTCTCTTTTATGACTCCACACAAACACTTTACCGCGCGCATATCTATCCAATCTTTTTGGAAATTCTGCTAATCCAATACCGGTACTGCCAGTACTTGAACTTTTAACACCTTTACCAAAAATATATTTTTCTCCGCTCGGATCTAGCTGATCTTGATTCATACCAACACCGTCATCAATAACATCAATTACAAGCTCATCCCCTTCAAGTCGGACATCCACATTAATTGCATT
>JAPLWP010000029.1 GCA_026396535.1 Candidatus Magasanikiibacteriota bacterium
CCAAGGGTCAGCGCAAGTATCTGCGGCGTAAATTGCCTCAGGAGCGTCAGCTGGCCTACGAACGTGCTCAGCAGGAACGCGAACGGGTTCGTCAGATCGAACTGCAGAAGATCGCGGATCGTAACAAGCAGATGGCTTCGCGGTTGACCTTCTCCGTGCCATCGTTCGCTCCGGTGAAGACCGCTCCTGTGCCGGTCCAGCCGGTGCGTCCTGCCTATTGGACGTGCAAGGCCAATGTCCAGAGCGGCTACTTCTCTGGAATCTGTGACGAGCTGAACTTCAGCAACACCTGCACCTACTGTGGTGCGGCTCGCCCGGCAGCGTGAGGAGCTATGCGCTACTCCACCGGACCGCCTTGAAATAGAGGTGGGTAGGGCGGAGGAAGATTACATCGACCACCAAACTACTTTGTATAAAATATTTTTGTACAGGGTAGTGTGGTCGATGTTTTTTGTTGGAAATACTTGACAAATTGCCTTATTTAGTGTATGATCGCCAGTTAATTAAGGGTCATCATATGAAGCGCGTCCAAATAGGTTGGCCGTGGTTCATACCGTGATCCGTTAAGGACATGGCAACTCGTTAGGGGGAAAAGATGCTGGAGATAATTCTGGAACCGAAATTCAAGGGCAAGGTCCTTACCGGCCGAGTCAAGGCGCACTGCGGAGTGCTGACCTGGTCGTTTTGCACCGCTGAAGGTGGTGTGGCGATCGTGGAAGCTTTTGTCCGCGAACGCGTCTGGGGCTGGCGAGAAACCCGTCCGCTGTGCAAGCAGATTGAAGCGACTTTCCACAAGGATGCCGGCAAGTTGGCCGCTTGGCTCAACATGTTCGAGTCCACCTCCTGTGATGTGGCCGTTCAGCCCGTCCATCTGGTGGATCAGGTCGGAGCTTCGTTGGCCATCAGTGGCAGTTCGTTGCACGACGGCGTGGTGGCGACGGTCGGTACTGCAGTCTGCATGTTGGACAACTACCTCGTTCGCGGGGTGTTGCGCAACGGCGACTGCATCTCCGCGACGCAACAGATGCTCCAGGCGGGCATGCGTGACGTCATTTCGGAAAAGGCGTTTCGTACTTTGACCGGCGGCGTTTCTCTGTCCGGGTTCAGCGAGTACGGCTATCGCCAGATGGTCGGTCAACTCTAGTTTAGAGGAGGGGAAGATGGTTTCTATCCGTGCTCCGCCCCAATAAAGGGCGATAGGAAGGAGTGTGGAGACAAAGAAAGCCGCGCACCAACCTATTTTGTTTCTAAATTTTTGGAAATAAAATAGGGTGCGCGGCTTTTGTTTTACCCTGTACAAAACCCCATTTTTTGTGTAAGATAGTGGTTGATAAGTTAAACAATATGTATCAAATAGTCTTATTTTATAAATACATTCAGATAGACAATCCGCAAGCGTTGATGAACGCTCAGCGTCAGCTTTGCGCTGCTCTTGGCCTCAAAGGCCGTCTTATTATTGCTACCGAGGGAGTGAACGGTACTTTTGAAGGAACTCGTGAAAATATTGCCAAATATATTGAGGCACTTAAATCAGACGCTCGTTTTAGTGATGTTCATTTTAAATTGAGCGATGGCACTGGAGATGCTTTTCCGAGACTATCTATAAAAGTGCGTAAAGAAATTGTGAGCTCGCATTTGGGAGAAAAAGATATTGATCCACGTGTGACTACCGGAAAATACTTGCAAGCAGAACAATTACACGAATGGATTCATAGTGGCAAAGAATTTTATATTGTGGACATGCGCAATGATTATGAATTTGATGTCGGTCGTTTTGCCGGATCTATTTTGCCGCCCCTGAAAAATTTCCGTGATCTGTCTGGAATTTTGCCAACGTTGAAAAGTCTACAAGACAAAACTGTGGTGACGGTCTGTACTGGTGGTGTGCGCTGTGAAAAAGCTTCTGGATTTTTGGTAAAAAATGGTTTTAATGATGTGTATCAGCTTTTTGGTGGGATAGTGACTTACATGGAAAAATATCCAAATGAAGATTTCAAAGGTGCTTTGTATGTTTTTGATGGTCGTGTCACAATGGGTTTTAATTTGAACGACGCAAAACATGAAGTAGTAGGCAAGTGTTGGCTCTGTAAAAATCCTGCAGAAAAATATTTGGATTGTGCTTATTTGCATTGTCGTGGTAAACGCCATTTTCTCTGCTGTGAAAGCTGTGAAAAAACCAAGCAAGGATATTGCAGTACGATTTGTAAACTAAAAGAAAAGTCTGGACCGATCGCGTTGACCATTGAACGTTTTTACTATAAAATAGGTAGTGTAATAAAAAAATACCATGTCCAAAAAAACCACGCTACAAATTAAAAATCTTCAAGCTTCAATTGACGGTATTAAAATTTTAAACGGCGTCTCTTTAAATGTATCTTCCGGTGAAGTGCATGTCATCATGGGACAAAATGGCTCTGGTAAATCTACTTTGCTTTCGGTGCTCATGGGCCATCCTCGCTATGATGTGGATGGTGGTAGTGTTATGCTCGATAAAAAAAATATTCTCAAAATGTCTCCGGACCAGCGTGCTCACGTCGGTTTATTTTTGGGCTTTCAGCATCCGCAAGTAGTGGCCGGTGTGTCATACGGAAATTTTTTGCGCACCGCTCGTAATACTGTGGCGACTGCGCGCGACAAAAAAGCCGTTTCTATTTCACCGATGGATTTTTCCAAAGCTATGAAAGAAGAAATGGGCCGATTAAAAATCGATCCAATCTTTATTTCCCGTTCCGTGAATGAAGGTTTCTCCGGCGGTGAAAAGAAAAAATCCGAAGTATTGCAGATGGCGATGCTTGAGCCAACAATTGCTTTCCTCGATGAAATTGATTCGGGTCTTGATATTGATGCTTTGAAAATTGTCGCCAAAGAATTAGTTGCGCTTCATAAAAAACAAAAAATGGCTTTGATTGTAGTCAGTCACAATCCAAAATTAATTGCTCTATTGTCGCCAAAAAAAGTACATGTAATGTCCAAAGGAAAGATTGTGAAAAGTGGCGGCAAAGATCTCGTGAAAAAAATTGAAAAAGGCGGCTACGATGCTTTTCTAAAAAAATAATTTTGGCCTATGGCCGTACCTCAAAAAACTAAAAAACTTCTCGCCAATACTGGCGACTCTTCCGCTTTTAGCTTCAAAACCAAAACTAAGAGTGTTTTTGAATCTCAGCGTGGTCTTACCGAGCGCGTGATCCGCGAAATTTCCGCTTTCAAGGATGAGCCACAGTGGATGCTAGATTACCGCCTCAAAGCTCATCAGATTTTTCTCAAAGCCAATATGCCTACTTGGGGTGCGGATTTGTCTGGTATTGATTTTGATAATATTCGCTACTACGTGCGTCCACAAGATAAATCCAAAACCAAATGGGAAGACGTACCGTCAGAAATTAAAGACACTTTTGAAAAACTCGGTATCCCAGAAGCCGAAAGAAAATTTTTGGCTGGTGCGGGTGCGCAATTTGAATCAGAAATGGTATATCACTCTGTCCAAGAAAGCCTTTCCAAACAAGGTGTGATTTTTGAATCTACAGATGATGGATTGAAAAATCATCCTGAACTTTTTAGAAAATATTTTGGCACTATCATTCCTGCCCACGATAATAAATTTTCGGCACTTAATTCAGCCGTGTGGTCTGGAGGATCTTTTATTTATATTCCAAAAGGCGTGCATGTAGAGCTCCCACTGCAGGCTTATTTCCGTATCAATACTGAAAACATGGGACAGTTTGAGCGTACACTTATTATTGCGGATGAAGGCAGTAGTGTGCACTATGTAGAAGGCTGTACCGCACCTACTTATTCTTCTGATTCTCTCCATAGCGCTGTGGTGGAAATTATCGTCCTCAAAGGAGCGCGCGTGCAATATACTACTATTCAAAATTGGTCTAGCAATGTTTACAATCTAGTGACCAAACGTGCGTTTGCGCACGAAGACGCTGAAATGTTTTGGCTGGATTGCAATCTTGGATCCAAAGTCACAATGAAATATCCAAGTATTATTTTGGCCGGCAAACGTGCCAAAGGTGAAATTCAATCACTGGCTTTTGCGGCTCACGGTCAGCACCAAGATGCGGGCGGAAAAGTAATACATTTGGCACCGGACACCAGCTCTACAATTGTTTCCAAATCTATTTCCAAAGATAATGGTCGCTCTACCTATCGCGGCTTAGTGAAGGTGGTCAAAGGTGCCACGAATGTAAAAACTCGCGTGGTCTGTGATGCTCTGATGCTGGATTCATCTTCTCGCTCTGATACTTATCCGACTATGGATATTAAAGAGCAAGACGTAGCTGTGGCGCACGAAGCTACCGTGGCCAAAATTGGTGAAGAAGAATTGTTTTATCTCATGAGCCGAGGCCTCACCGAAGAGCAAGCCGCTACGATGATCGTAAATGGTTTTGCCGCACCAATTGTAAAACAATTGCCGATGGAATATGCCGTAGAGCTCAATCGTTTGTTGGCTCTAGAAATGACCGGTTCAGTTGGATAATTTTATGACAAAAAAAGAAATTCGTTTTATTGAAACTATCCCGAACGAAACTATTACTTTGGCTCCAAAGTCTGATTTGGTTTTGGTGGGATTGATTACTCAGGGCTGGGAAGGGACACGTGAATTTAAAATTGATGCCTCGGGCGAGGGGAGTAGTTTTCGCGGTATATTTTTTGTGCTAGGAGAAAAGAAAGATTCTTTTTTGGTAAATATTACCAGCATCCATAATGCGAACGACACCCTTATTCACACTCGCGTTCGTGCTGCTTTGATGGATAGCGCGGTTTGTAATATTTCCGGTGTAGCCAAGGTGCAAGAAAAAATAATTGGCGCTGATTCGTATTTTTCTCATCATACTTTGCTGCTTTCAGAAAATTCTTCCGCCAAAGCGGCGCCGAATTTGGAAATTAAAAGTGATAGTGTGAAAGCTGGACACGCCGCTAGTGTAGGCAAGGTAGACGAAGAAGCTTTATTTTATTTACTCTCCCGCGGTATTAGTCAAAAGGATGCGAAAGCATTACTCGTGCAAGGATTTTTTGAAACAGAAATGAGCGGTATTGAAGATGAACATATTAAAAGTGTAATTCGTGAAGCTCTCACTAAATTTCTTTTTAAATAATTATGTCTCTCAATCTCCAAAAAGATTTTCCAATTCTCAAACGCCGTGTTCATGGTAAGAAATTGGTATATTTGGATAATGCTGCCACCAGTCAAAAACCAAAAGTAGTGATGGATATTTTGCAAAAATTTTATACTACGATGAATGCTAATATTCATCGCGGTGTGCATACGCTGTCCGAAGAATCCACCGCTGCCTATGAAGCAGTGCGTGAAAAAACTGCGAAATTTATTGGCGCTAAATCTGCCGGTGAAATTGTGTTTACCAAAAATGCTACTGAATCTATCAATTGCGTAGCCGTGAGCTGGGCTAAGAAAAATATTAAAAAAGGCGATGAAATAATTGTGAGTGCGCTCGAGCATCATGCTAATTTGGTGCCGTGGCAAGAGTTTTGTCGTGAGACTGGAGCGGCGTTAAAAATTATTCCATTGACCGCGGATTTTCTACTTGATTTGGAAGGTTTTGAAAAATTATTAAATCTCAATACAAAATTGGTTTGTGTCACCGGCATGTCCAATGTCACCGGTAGTATTGTGCCGCTCAAACAAATCACGGAGATGTCCCGTGCTGTGGGTGCCAAAGTGTTGATAGACGCAGCTCAAAGTATCGTGCATATGGCTACGAATGTATCCGATATTGGTTGTGATTTCTTAGTTTTTTCTTCTCACAAAATGCTTGGGCCGATGGGTGTGGGAGTTTTATATATAAAAGAAAGTTTAATAGGCCAGATGTCACCGTATATGTATGGAGGGGATATGATTGAAACGGTGGAGCAGTATAGCTCTAAATATAAAATGGATTATGCCAAATTCGAAGCTGGCACTCAGAATGTTGCCGATGTGATAGCTTTTGGCGCTGCCCTAGATTATCTCAAAAAAGTAGGCATGAATGCGATAGAAAAACATGATCGCGAATTATTTGCTTATGCCAAAGAAAAATTTGGAAAATTTAAAACAGTAAAAATATTCAGCCCAAACAATATTAAAAATTGCGGACCGGTATTATCTTTTGTGGTAGACGGAGTGCATCCCCACGATATCGCCAGTATATTTGATAGCGAGGGCGTAGCTATTCGTGCTGGTTTCCACTGTGCGGAGCCGCTAGTACGCCGCCTGGGAGTGTCCTCTACTGCCAGAATGAGTTTTTATCTGTATAATACCAAAGCGGATGTAGATACTGCTGTGAAGGCTCTACAAAAAGTTTTGAAAATTTTTAAAGTCAAAAATTGATATGGATTTGTATTCCGAAAATATTTTGGACCATTATCAAAATCCGCACAACAGCGGAGAAATTACCGATCGCACCATCAGAGTTTTTGAAAACAATCCTCTTTGTGGTGATACGATTCAGATGGATTTAAAAATTAAAAATGATACAATAATAGATATTGCCTTTATCGGCAGTGGCTGTGCTATTAGTCAGTCATCCATGTCGATGCTCAGTGATGAAATCAAAGGCAAAAAATTATCTGTATTAAAAAAGATGAAGACTGATAAAGTTTATAAGCTCTTACAAGTTCCAATTAGTCTAGGTAGGGTGAAATGCGCATTGCTAGGGTACGCCACGCTGCAGCATGCTATAAAAGATTTTGAAAAATAAAAATATGAAAAAAGTTATTAAAAAAGTTGTAGCAAAAAAGTCAGTAGTGAAAAAAACTAAAGCTGCTACAAAAAAAATAAAAACTCCAAAAAAGATTGCTGCTCCAGCTGTGCGTCCTTTTCCTGTTCCTCCATCTATGCGCACTGAAGATTATTGGGCGCTGCTTAATAATATTTTGGATCCAGAATTGGGTGTCGGGATCGTGGATCTCGGTCTTATCTATGATGTGAAAATCGAAGGTGCGGTGGCTACTGTCACGATGACCTTCACCAGCATGGCTTGTCCGGTAGGTCCAAATATCATCGCCCGTACCCGCTATGAGATGGAATCATATCCTGGAATTGAAGATGTAAATATCAGTGTAGTTTGGACTCCGGTTTGGACTAAAGAACTGATCAAACCAGAAGTTCGAGAAATGCTTTTTAATCAATAAGCATATGAAACTCACTAAATTTGGTCACGCCTGTTTTTTGGTAGAAGAAAATGGCGCACGGATTTTATTTGATCCGGGCAATTTTTCCAATCTACAAGATGAAGTGAAAAATTTAGATCTTATTTTGATTACCCATGAACACGCTGATCACTGTGATCCTCAGTCAATAAAAAATATTTTGAAAAATAATCCAGCTGTAAAAATCTTTACCAATAGTGGTGTGGGAGCAGTGTTGGCCAAAGAGGGGATTAATTATGAAATATTGGAAGAAGGTGGCAGTATAGTATATAAAAATGTTTTGGTGGAAGCGTTTGGTGACAAGCATGCGATTATTTATAGTACTATTCCTCAAATTCAAAACACTGGTTACTTTATCAATAACAAATTATTTTATCCGGGTGATAATTTTATCAATCCTGGAAAAGCGGTCCCGGTATTGGCTCTGCCAGTGGCCGCGCCTTGGCTGAAAATTTCTGAGACTCTCGACTATGCTCAAGCTGTGCATCCAGCTAGTTGGTTTGCTGCTCATGATGGCATGCTCAAAAATCCAGAATTTGGATCTCGTTGGCCTGCTAATTTATTGGAACCAATGGGTATAAAATTTATTAAATTGGAAATCGGACA
This sequence comes from Candidatus Magasanikiibacteriota bacterium, assembly GCA_026396535.1. Classification (GTDB taxonomy): domain Bacteria; phylum Patescibacteriota; class Patescibacteriia; order Magasanikbacterales; family GWA2-37-8; genus CAIOJG01. Next base: position 7,759 of record JAPLWP010000029.1, read on the forward strand.
AGAAACCGAAATTTAATCTATGCTATACAGGGTCTATATCGTGCGCTGCAAAGACCAAACTCTCTATACCGGCTATACCAATAATTTAGAAAAAAGAATCCACGATCATAATTTTTCTAAAACAGCCGCCAAATATACCAGGTCACGTCGGCCGGTGAAGCTGGTCTATAGTGAAAACTATCGCACACTATCAAAAGCTTTGAAGCGAGAAATCGCCATTAAAAAATTATCTAGAGCAGAAAAATTATTACTAATAAAAAAAT
>JAPLWP010000071.1 GCA_026396535.1 Candidatus Magasanikiibacteriota bacterium
AGCTCATCCCCTTCACGTCGGACATCCACATTAATTGCATTGGCATCTACCTGAAGTTTTATAGAATTATTTACTACATTATTTATACCATTAAAAACAACAGCTGGTTCACATACAATCTCTTCACCGTCTGCTAACGGAATATCCATATTAAAAAACTTTTTGTATTGTGAGGAAGAATTAAGTTGCCCAGTCAACAACTTGGCCAATCTACCCTGAGCCGCAGACTTATCATTTAGACCGCGATTTACTGCTTGTTTGAACAACGCAATATTCATCGGCCTTGGATCGTCAGTAAAATTCTGATCTGATTCTAAATATTTCAATAATACATCCTGAACAATAAGAGAAAAAGTTGGGTAACTATTTTTAATTTCTAGAAGAGCTTCCAAACCCACATCTTCTCCTTCTTTATAAAGCTGAATAAAACCAAGCATTGCGGTTACAGAATTGGACAAATCATGCACGATGACAGCGCCAATTGGCGACTGTTTATCTTTTAAATAATTATTAAAGAAAGCAGTATTTAATATATTTAAATTTAATACCGAATCCATTAAGGCTTTGGCCTGTTGTTGTTCTTCAGGACTAAGTTGGGTGCGATCGCCTAGACTATCTACAAAAGCAACAACTCCCGGATAGAGCATTTCGTCAAATTTTTTTAACTCGGCCAATGAAGATTGAAATTTTTCTTTTCTTTCTTGTTCATTTGTTTCCACGGCTTCTTGAGGCACAGGATGTTCTGCTGACATACACTTATTGAATTTGTTTTTTTAATTTAACCATTTTTTCTTGAGCCTCGGCCAATTTTTCTTTTTCTTTTTCTATTACCGACGCTGGTGCATTTTGCGCAAATTCGGCATTGTTTAATTTACCTTCTATACCAGCGATATATTTTGTAATAGACTCAAGCTCTTTCTTTAATCTTTCTTTTTCTTTTTCCATATCTACCACACCAGCCAAATCTATAAATACTTCGATACCACCTTCCACAAAACCAACCGCAGTGGTGGATTTAGTAGCTTGTGATGAGATTTCTAAATTTTCCAATCTGGCTAAGGCTTTGATAATTTCAGAATTGCTTTGCAATAATTCTAATTTTGTACCGGCACCAATCAAGGCATTTAATTTTTTCACCGGCTCAATCTTATTTTCTGAACGCAGCATTCTGATACCAGCAATTATATCTCTGATTAATTTCGTATCAGCAAAAATCTGTTCCTCTAAAAATGGTTCTCGGTGTAGCTGCGGCCATTTTTCCACCATCAAAATTTTATCGGTACCGTATATTTCACTCCAAATTTGTTCGGTAACAAACGGCATAAAAGGATGCCATAATTTCAAAAGTGTATTCAAAATATAATTTAAAATCTCTGATTTATCACCCTCTATTTTGGCAATTTCCAAATACCAATCGGCCAATAAATCCCAAGTAAACACTCTTAACAGTTCTCCCGCAGCAGAAAAATGATAACCATCCAAATTGGCATTTACCTGATTTAATGTGTCATTTAATTGTTGTAAAATCCATTCATCGAACAAAGTTTTGGCTTCTGGCAATTTTACATCCAATTTTGGCTCCGGAATATTAAGCAACATAAAGCGTGAAATATTCCAAAGCTTATTGGTAAAATTTCTAAAGCCTTCCACTTTTTCTTGTGATAATTTCAAATCATTGCCTGGAGTATTGCCGAGCAATAAAGAAAGTCTGGTAGCGTCCGCGCCAAATTCTGCTATTGTATCCAGTGGATTGATAACATTCCCCAAACTCTTACTCATTTTTCTGCCTTTTTCATCGCGTACCAAACCATGCAAATATACTTTTTCAAAAGGAATCTGACCCAATGTATATGTAGTCATCAGAATCATGCGCGCCACCCAGAAAAATAAAATATCATAACCAGTTTCAAGTAAACTGGTAGGATGAAAAGTTTTTAGATCAGCTGTATTATTTGGCCAACCAAGTGTGGAAAATGTCCAAAGACCGGAAGAAAACCAAGTGTCGAGCGTATCAGAATCTTGTGTCCAACCTTCAGTAGCTGGCGCTTCTACCCCTACAAATATTTCTTCATTTTTATACCATACCGGAATTCTGTGTCCATACCAAATTTGACGCGATATACACCAATCACGCAAATTATTTATCCAATGAAAATAAGTTTTTTCAAATCTATCTGGAATTATTTCAATTTGTTTGTTAGTTACCACTTGTTGCATTAATTTTTTGAGGGTGACTTTGTCACCGGATTTTATTCCTTCAATCGCAGAATTAGCCAAAACAAATTCTTTGTTTACATCCACAAACCATTGTCTGGAAGGAAGCGGCTCGATAGCATAACCACAGCGATAACAAATAGAAAGATTGTTTGGAATCTCTTCTTCTTTTTCTAGTAAATTATTTTCTTTAAGCCATTCTACCACTTGGGCACGGGCGGCTTTTACGGCGGTACCGAGATATTTTTCACCGGCTTCTTTGGTCATCAGACCATCTTCATCGATAATTTTAATTATCTCCAATTTATTTCTTTGAGCCATTTCATAATCAGTAGCACTGTGAGCCGGAGTCACACCCAGCGCACCAGTACCAAAATTCATATCAATACTTTCTTCACCGATAATTTTGATTTTTAGATCAGCTCCCCCACCAAAATTTTTCACCAAAAATTCTTGGCCAATATATTTGGCATAGCGTTCATCGGCTGGATTTACGGCCAGCGCAGTATCACCCAATTTTGTTTCAGGGCGAGTGGTAGCAATCGCGATTGGAAAATCAGCGGAATATTTAAAAGTATAAAGTTTGGCAATTTGTTCTTTGTGCTCCACTTCATCATCGGCCAAAGTTGATTTACAGCGTGGACACCAATTTACCAATCGATAACCGCGATAAATCAAACCATCATCATACATCTTTTTGAAAACAGTACGTACTGCCAAATTTCTGGCATCATCTAGAGTATATGCCTCACGGCTCCAGTCCATGCTCGATCCCATTTTTTTACATTGATCCACAATCGTATCGTGAGACTCTTGGGCAAATTTTTCTACTTCTGCCAAGAATTTTTCTCTACCTAATTCATTTTTTGGATCTTTGATTCCTTTTTCAATTAAGAGTTTTTCCACCTTGGTCTGGGTCGCAATAGCGGCATGATCAGTACCAGGTAGCCACAGGGTTTCAAACCCGCTCATTCTTTTATATCTGGTCACCAAATCTTCGATAGCAAGCATCGAAGCGTGGCCAATATGCAGAGTACCAGTCACATTTGGCGGCGGCAAAACCATACTAAAACTGCCTTTTGATTCATCTATAAACCCAGCTTTTTTACAATTATCTGGATTAAAAAACCCGCTCTCTTCCCAGCGCTTATAGATATTATCTTCGTATTTTTGAGGCTCATAAGCCTTTGGCAGTTCTTTCATAAGGAAAATTTGGCTAATTACAGCTTTTTTATATTTTAAAATTCCTCCAAATTACCCTAATATTTTACCTAAAACTAGACAAAAAGGCAAGTTTGGCGCACTATTGACAAAAGAGGCCAATCTTGGTATTATCCAATGTTCTCTATGCTAAATGAAAAAGAACAAATTAAACAGGCTATTGAAGCGGCCCGCCATGTCCTCGTGCTTTTTGACCGCAGTGAAAACACAGATGCTCTAGGCGCGGCTTTGGCATTGGCCGACTTTTTAGAAAAAGATCACAAATCTGTAGATATTATCTGTGATAATTTTGTGGTATCCAAAAATTTGGAATTCTTGGAAGGAATAAAAAAAGTTAAACCAGAACTTGATCATATTCAAAAATTTGTTATTAAGGTGGATGTGTCCCAGACCAAAATCGACAGCATCAGCTATGATGTCAAAGATGATTGGCTCTCAATTTACCTCACACCAAAACAAGGAATGATCACCAAAAATGAACTGCGTACCGCTCAGTCCAGCTACAAGTACGACTTGATCATCACTCTCAATACTCCGGAGCTAGAAATGTTTGGTGGAATTTTTCTCAATAACACCGACCTATTTTATCGCACTACAATTATAAATATTGATTACCGCTCCGATAATGATCGCTACGGACAAATAAATTATATTGACCCAAACGTTACTTCTGTTTCCGAAATAATTTATCAGCTCAGCAAAACTTGGTACGAACCTTATTTGAATTCGACCAATGCCACCGCTATGCTTGCCGGCATGATCGCCGCCACTCATAGTTTTAAAACTACCAACGTAACACCACTCACTCTACAAGCCGCCGGTGAATTGATTAATCACGGAGCTGATAGAGAAAAAATTATTCATCATCTATATCGCACCCGCAGTCTCTCTACCTTAAAATTATGGGGCACGGCTCTAATGCGCCTGAAGATAGATAGCGCCAAACATTTTGCCTGGACTTTTTTGACTAGAGAAGATTTTATTAATGCTGGGGCCAATCACGCCCAACTTAAAGATTTAATTACGGAATTAATTGATAATTCTCCGGAAGTGGATTTGACCCTACTTATCTACGAAGACGAAATTAATGCCGAAAAAATAGTCAGCGGCATATTACATTCCAAAAAAGGTCATGATACTTTGCAAATGCTTAAACCTTACAACCCTACCGGCCTGCGACATCGTGCCACTTTCAGTATAAAAAATATCGGCATCGCGGAAGCGGAAAAAAATATCATTGAGGAAATAAAAAAATCTCTGAACTAATTCAGAGATTTTTATTTTATATTAATGCGCTTCCGGTAATTTCCGGTGGAATATCTACTCCCATCAAAGAAAGAACTGTTGGAGCTACATCGGCCAATACTCCTACCGGATGCATCAAGCTCAAATCCCCTTCTGGCGGATCACCGGCTGGCCCAGCTTGTCCTTGAAAATCTTTGCCGATAATTATAAGCGGCACCGGATTGGTAGAATGTTCTTTGTCGATCTCGCCAGTTTGTAAATTTATTACTTCTTCGGCATTACCATGATCGGCAGTGATGACCACTACTCCGCCTTTGGCTAGAGTGTGCTGTACTACTTCACCCAATCCTTTGTCGGCAGCTTCACAAGCCTTTATCGTAGCCGCCACATTACCAGTATGGCCAACCATATCGGGATTGGCAAAATTTAGTGCCAAAAAATCATAATTACCACTATCGATAGCTTTCACCGCTTCTTTGGCTACACCGGCGGCGGACATTTCTGGTGCTTCGGCATAGCTCGCTACACGTGGAGACGGCACAATTACTCTATCTTCTCCAGGAAACGGTTCTTCTACCGTACCATTTAAAAAGAAAGTAATATGAGCGTATTTTTCTGTTTCAGCAACATGAAATTGTTTTTTGCCGGCTTTGCTGATAGTTTCAGCCAAAGAATTATGTACTACCATCGGCGGATAAGCCACTACGGCCGGTAAATCTTTTTCAAATTCAGTCATCGTAACAAAAAACAAATTTTTAATATATTCTCGTTCGAATTTATTAAAACCAGGCAACACAAATGCTTTGGTCAATTCACGCGCGCGATCCGGACGGAAATTAAAAAATATTACCGCATCATTTTCTTTTATGGTAGCTACCGGCTTGCCATCTTTGGTAATTACGGTAGGAATAAATTCTTCATCGTAATTTTTTTGTGCGTAAGAATCATCGATAATTTTCATCGGATCTTCACCGGTCCTGTCCGACACTCCCAAAGCCATTGCTTTATAAGCTTTCTCACATCGGTCCCAGCGATTATCACGATCCAGAGCATAAAAGCGACCGCTCAAAGTAGCGAGCTCACCCACCTTGGCTGCTTTCATTTTATTGAGCAGGTCTTGAACGAAAGTTTTACCGGAATTAAACAAAGCATCACGGCCATCCGTAATACCGTGCACAAAAGTTCGTCCATCTAATTTATTCTGCACACACAAATCTAACAAAGCATATAGATGAGTGTCGCTAGCATGCACATTGCCCGTACCCACCAAACCTACGAGATGTAGATTGGATTTATTTTTTTTCACATGTTCCAACGCCTGCAAGAATGCTGAGTTTTTGAAAAATTCACCGCTGCTGATATCGTTGTTGATACGCGGACAAGATTGATAGTACACGCGACCGGCTCCGATATTCAAATGGCCCACTTCCGAATTTCCCATTTCACCAAACAACAAACCCACCTCATTGCCAGAAGCATAAAGTGTCATTACGGGATAATCTTTAATATAACTTTTTAAATTAGTCATTTTTGATCTGGTAATGGCGTTGCCTTCACTATCTGGAGCCACGCCCAAGCCGTCAAAAATAACTAAAGTTACTGGTTTATAAGACATTTTAGAAAATTAGTTTAGACCCAATTCAATTTCAATTTCCATTAAACGATTGTATTTTTCCACACGTTCCGAGCGAGACAGCGACCCGGTCTTAATAAATTCAGAATTTACGGCTACGGACAAATCCGCAATAAAGGTATCGGAAGTCTCACCACTGCGATGTGACACCGCTACTTTATAATTATTTTTTTGTGCCAAAGTGATAGCGGCAATAGTTTCAGTCACAGTACCGATTTGATTGAGCTTAATCAAAATCGCGTTGCCTACTTTGTTTTCAATTCCTTTTTGCAAACGAGTAGTATTGGTCACAAACAAATCATCGCCGACCAAAGTAACATCTTTGCCCAATTCTTTGGTAAGTTTCTGCCAATTATCCCAATCATCTTCGCTGAGTCCATCCTCAATAGAAATAATTGGATATTTTTTCATCCACTGTTTGTAAGTATCAATCATTTTATCTGCACGCCAGCCTTGTTTTTTATTTACAAAATAATATTTTCCGCTGTGATAAAATTCGGAAGCAGCTGCATCAAAACCAAGAAATATATTTTTTCCAGGGGTCCAACCGGTATATTTAATAGCTTCCATTATTACTTGCAGGGCGCGTTCGTTATTGAGCAATTCCGGAGCAAATCCGCCTTCATCTCCCACTGAAGTAGCATAACCTTTTTGACTAAGAATATTAGCCAAAGAGTGGAAAACTTGTGAACCCATGCGCACTCTTTCACTCATCAGTTTATGACGAGGAATGATTAAAAATTCTTGAATAGTCAGACCATTGTCCGCATGACGTCCGCCATTGAGAATATTCATCATCGGCACCGGCAAACGATATTCCTTTTCTTTGATATCATAAACAGAGCGCAAATATTTATAGAGCGGTAATTTTTTATTTTGTGCACCAGCGCGAGCAGCCGACATAGAAACTCCCAAAATTGCATTGGCACCAAATTTAGATTTATTGTCGGTACCGTCCAGCTCAATCATTTTTTGGTCAATTTTTTTGAGATCTTCCACTTCCACCCCTACCAATGCTTTGGCGATATAAACATTTACATTTTTCACCGCACTGAGTACTCCTTTGCCACCATAGCGTTTACCACCATCGCGTAATTCCAAAGCTTCATGACTGCCAGTCGACGCACCAGACGGCACTTTGGATATAGCGGTGATACCATTTTCCAAAACTACTTTAACTTCTACCGTTGGGTTGCCACGAGAATCCAAAATTTCACGAGCAATAATTTGTTTAATTTTCATAATTTCGTAGAAACTTATAATGGCTAAAGAAGATTTTATGCGTCCATTATACCATAACTTTGGAATTAAAAAAAGAGGTTTTTACACCTCTTTTTTGTGCTATGTTAAGGTAAAATTTCGTATGTAACACTGACATTCATCACCACATCGCGGCTACCGCTAGAAACCGTGGCTGGACCACCTCCTACCGACTGAGCGGAATCCAAGGCTTTCATGTTATAGATTGGGCCACCAGTATTATCTTCAAATTCATTGTAGGATACTACTGATCCTACTCTTACTCCGAGTTTATCGGCAAGATCGGCGGCTTTGGTGCGAGCATCAATTAACGCTTTGGCGCGAGCGTCGGCCTTGAGGTTTTCTGGATCATCGATAGTAAAATTCAAACCACTAACTTCGGTTGCGCCGTACTTACCAGCCAAACTCAGGATATTTGGAATCTTGGTGAGATCGCGAATTTTGATAGTGAGTTGATTGCTGACCTGGTAACCAATTAATTCTTGTCCTTTTTGTGGAGTATAATTATAGTTTGGATAAATTGTATAATTATTTTGGAGATCTTTATCTTCTACTCCCATTTTTTTGAGATCGGAAGTGATTTGATCCATCACTTTTTTATTGTCAGCCTGAGCCTTGGCTACATCTTTGTCAGTATTGGAATAACCAATAGTAGTGACCGCAATATCATTATTGCCGCTTACTTTTCCATAGCCATTTACCGCAATTGTTCTTTCCATTTTTGCGGCTTTGCCAATATAATTATATTGCTTTAAGTTATTATTTATTAATGTACCGACAAAGACGATACCATACAACAAGAAAATTACTGACAACACGCTGAGCATCTTGTAAGTAAAGGTATTGTTACCATACATCCATCGACTGCCAACATTGTAGCTACCTAAATTTTCTCCATTGTCTTTTTTGGCTGACGCCGTTTTATTTGTTGTGATAGGCATATAAATTATTAAAATTATTTTTTAATTAAATTTTTTAAACCTGGTAATTTTTTCCCACTTAGAAACTCAAGCATTGCTCCCCCACCTGTTGAAACCAAATCGATATCATTTATTACTTCCAAATTTC
>JAPLWP010000156.1 GCA_026396535.1 Candidatus Magasanikiibacteriota bacterium
ATCCAGATCTCCAAATGGCCAGGCAAGGTAGAAGAATTACCAGAACTATTCCGTGAACGCGGTATGATACCAGTGGGCTGGGTCATGGAGCAGCTCGACCTCAAAGGTCTCACTATCGGCGGTGCTAAAGTATCTGACGAACACGGCAACTTCGTAATCAATTTCAACAATGCCACCCAAGAAGATGTTTTAAAAATTGTTGAGATTATGAAAGAAAGAGCGTATAATAAATTTAAGCTTAACATTGAACCGGAAGTAGAAATTGTTCAATAATAAAGCGTTTATTCTTAACCACTCGTATATGCAGATCCAAATTACCGGCAAAGGCATAGAGCTTACCGAAGCGATTCAGGATTATGTAGAGAAAAAAATTAGTGCTTTGGATAAATTTTACGATAAAATAATTCGCGCTAAAGTAGTGGTAGGCAAAGAAACCCAACACCATCTCAAAGGTGAGATCTTTATCTGTGAATGTAAATTGGAAGTACCTGGCAATGATCTATTTGCTTCCAAAAATGAAAAAGATTTATACAAAGCGATTGATAAAATCCGCGACTACTTGGAAAGTGAATTAAAAAAACATAAAGTAATGCAACGCGAAAAAGATAAAAAAGATAAACGCAAAGTCCGTGAAGGTAAAGAATATCATTATGAGTCTTAATCTGCTTGAAGAAAAAGTCTGGAAGAAGTTTTCTAAGGACGAAAAAAGAGTAAACGGAAATTATGTAAATTTGATGGGCGTTAAGCTCGAGGAATTGGAGGGAGTGGACGTAAAGCGCTTAGAACATTTGGCCAAAATTTTACGAGGCTTTATTTTTGCTGCCGTCGAAGCTGGCCAAAGCGGCCACCCCGGTGGTAGTAGTGCCAAGGTAGAGCAACTTTTAGCTCTGGTACTCGGCGAAAATTTAGCATTTGACCCAATCAATCCCAAAAATACCGGGCGCGATCGTCTGATATGGAGCGCTGGACACTGTACTCCGGGATTATTTGCGATGAATTCTCTTATTTATGAAATCATCCGCCGCAGTGGACGCCAATTTTCTGAAGCGGTAGTGCGACCGGTATTGCCGGAGCATCTTTTGCGTTTCCGCCACAGCGATGGACCGCAGGGTCATGCCGAAGGTAGCTATCCCCTATCTGATACTTCTACTGGGCCGTCTGGTCATGGATTATCTGGTGCTGGCGGTATGGCTATCGTACACAAATCTTGCGGACTGCCTACCAAAGTATATGTAATGATGGGCGATGCCGAGAGCGAAGAAGGTATGACCTACGAAGCCCGCAATGTAATCGCGGCAACTGGTGCTGACAATCTTATTGTAAGTTTGGATTACAATCATTTTGGTATTGATGGTCCAATTGAAGAAGTAGTGAACTCTACTTATATAGATCACTGGCGTGGCATGGGCTGGAATATGATCGAAGTAGATGGTCATAATGTACTAGAAGTAATGTATGCCTATCGCCTAGCGCCAAAAATTTTTAATAACAATCGTCCGACCGTAGTAATTTGTCACACCCTCAAAGGAAAATTGTACGGTAGCAAAGAAAATACCGCCGCCTCCCATGGTGCTCCAATAAAACATGAAGAATATATCGAGGTCATGGAACACCTGGGCTTTGATATTCCGGGAATTGTAGGAGAAGTGATAAAAGATATTGAAGTAATTTTGCAAGACATAAAACCGGAAGATGAAAAATACGTTTTGGAAAAATTAGATATCGCGGCAAAAAAAATAAAACCTGAATCAGAATTGGTGCGTCAGATGGCGGTGACTTTGGCCGGCCGGCCGCTGGTCAATCCGACTTCTCTGCGTCGTCCGGAAACTTTACCAACAGAATTAATTTTTGAAGAAGGTACAAAAGTGGCTACGCGCAAAGCTGCAGGTGCTTGGTACAAATGGCTCATGGGTCAATCGGCATTTTTTTATGCTGGCGCTGGTGATCTATCCGGATCGGTACTCACTTCCCCGGCTGAAAATATGTACGGCCTGATTACTCCCAAAAATCCACTCGGTCGCGGTATTCGATTTGGTATTGCGGAGCAAAACATGGCGATGATGAGCGCGACTCTTACCCAAGATATTTTACCAGGTGGATTTCATCCGGTATCCGTATTTGGTACTTATGCCGTATTTACTACCATGATGGCCAATTGTGTGCGCCTGGCAGTAATCAACAACCACCTCTACCCTGAACACAAAGGCTTCTTTATTATGTATGCCGCCCACGACGGCCCAGAAACCGGCGAGGATGGCCCCACCCATCAGGGTCTGTATTGGATGAGTTTATATAATGCCATTCCTGGAATAAAAGTATTCAAACCAATGGATGCCAACGAAATGGTAGAAATGCTTTTTTATGCTCTAGAAAAAGGTGAACCAATTGCCTTGTCGGCAATGCGTCCGGATACTCCAGTAATCAAACGCGGCGGCGATGTACCACCAGCGATGGCTGCCACTTGGGGGGCGTATGTCTACAAACCTTTCAAAGAAAACGGCAAACAAAAAACTGTGCTCGCGATTTGTGGCGCGCATATGTTATTTAACACTCTAGAGATTTTGCCAAATCTAGAAAAAGATTATGATGTGAAAATTATTTGCGTCACTTCTCCGGAATTATTTGAAGAATTGCGCCACACCAACGAACGTGTCGCCCAACAAGTATTACCAGATCATGAACGTGAATTGGTGGTAGCTTTACACAATGGTTGGAAAGGATTTTTGTATCCTTTTATGCTGCCAAAGAATTATGAAAAACGTTCTATCTGTATTGATACTTATTTAAAATCTGGAAACGTGGAGGAAGTATACGAAGTCGCTCATTTGACTCCGCCCGAAATTGAAGAAAGGATTTTGAATGCTATAAAAAAATAACATGAAGCTGTCTGAAAGATTTCTGCAAAATGATTCTTTGTCTCCAAAAGTAGATTATAATCATGATCTAGATTTTTTGGGCGATGAATCATCGTTTGCGTTTGGCGTAGAAGTGTCCAAGGTAGAAGCCTCCAAAAAATTTCCTCAAATTTATAAATTTCATATTGGCGACACCGGCCCCAAAACTCCCGAGCCAATAATTGATGTCGCTATCCAAGCATTGAAAGATAAGCAAACCAAATATGCTCATTTTTTGGGCTATCCGCAAGTGCGCGAAAATATTGCTAAATTTTGGACAAGCACTCGTGGAGTAGAAATAAAAAAAGAAAATATTTTACTCGAACCAGGCGGCAAACCAGCAATTGAATTATCCATACAAGCTTTGTTAAATAAAGAGGATCAGATTATCGTACAGAACCCTTCTTACCCTATCTATGCTTCGTTAGCTAGTTTTTATACTCACAAAAAACCATTGGAATGGACCGCTCGTCAAAATGAAACTGACAAAACTTTGGAATTTGAAGTATCTGATTTGGAAAAGATTTTGGAAGAAAATAAAAATATAAAATTACTTTTCCTCAACACCCCCCAGAATCCGACCGGCATGATGATGAGCGAAATCAAATTGCGCGCCATTGCTGAGCTAGCCAAAAAATACCGTTTTATGGTCGTATTTGATGATATTTACGATCAAATTACTTTTGATGGCCGCAAACATTTCAGTATTTTGTCAGTGCCCGGCATGCTCGACTACACTATCAATCTCAACGGCTGCTCCAAAAATTACGCGATGACTGGTTGGCGCATAGGATTCGTCGTCGCTCCAGAGTGGCTCATAGAAATTTTTGGACAGCTTGGAGTAAATAAATGGAGCTGTGTCAGCCGTACCAACCAAATTGTGGCGGGCACAATTTTTGGTGATGTAGATCTGGATGGATTTCACTACAGCTGTATACGTGAAAAAATTGAACCAATTTTGCAAGCAGATTTTGCCGAATATGAGAAAAAAGGTAAATTTTTATTTGAAGCCTTATCACTCCTATCTCCTTTTATATTACCAAATCAAGCTGAAGGCGCTTTTTATTTATTTCCAAATATTGAAAATATTTTGAAATTAAAATATGTTTCAGAAGATTTGCAAATAAAAAACGATAAAGATTTCAGTCGCTGGTTATTGCAAGAAAAAGGATTCGCAGCTATTCCTGGCAGTGATTTTGGTAGTGGTGGCCGCGGTTATTTACGCCTATCATATGCCGAAGATCGCAACAATCATATTATTCCAGGCACCAAACATCTACTCAAAATAATAATTGAATTACTAGAAAAATCCGCGACCAATCCACCACTTTCCATGGATCAATTAAATGAAAAAATAAAAGATTTGGAAAAAAAATATTTTTCTTAAAAAACTTAAAACTAAAATCTCCTAATAAAATAGGAGATTTTTTTATTTTATTATCTCAAAAAAACTCAAAGTACCATTGACTTTTTATCAAAATTAAGGTATACACTTATCATCGTCCGAAAGTTTCGGCCGAAAGCAACCCTAGACCCAGGTCAACATCATGAAGCTCTTTTCACCCAACGGCAATTTTCCTCTCGTTCCAGGCACTGGCATCATCCAGGTGCCCAGTTTCCCCCTGATCCGCCGTCGCAGCCAGCACGCCCAGAAGTTCCCGAAGACGCCCGACTACTACCTGTTGGAGCGCTCCGACGGCAAGCCGTCGAGCTACTACTTCATGCAACGCCCGCAGACGCGCAACCCGGACCACGAAACCGGTTTACACCTCTTCGTGCCCGCCGATACCAAGGTCGGCAACTACTTGGTGATCGAGTGGCGCGAGCCCAAGTGCGCGTGTGCCCGCTTCGCCACGGCGACCGAGATCGAGGAGGCGAAGGCCAACTCTGAGAAGAAGACTGCTGCACCCTACGCAGAGAGCAGCCAGCCAGACGATCGGCGTCTTCTGTCGCGCGGTTCGATGTAGGGCAATTGCCCGACC
>JAPLWP010000011.1 GCA_026396535.1 Candidatus Magasanikiibacteriota bacterium
AAAATTGTTTACGCTAATAAAATGGCCTGCATTATGGCTGGGTGTAGTCCAGACGAAATGATAGGGCAAGAGATGTCAGTGTGGGGACGTTTGGTGGAAAAAAAGGATTATTCCGCTAGCATTCCATTTGAAAAAGCGTGGAAAAAGATTAAAAAAATAAAAGGATATTACGAGGGCGAATTGATTAACCAAAATAAAAACGGCGTAACTTTCATTACTGAATTACATTTATCTCAGGTTTTAAATAAAAAAAATAAAATTACATTTTTTGTGGCCACCGCGCGAGATGTTACCAAACTTAGAGAAGTAGACCGTGCCAAAACGGAGTTTGTTTCTTTGGCTTCCCATGAACTTCGCACGCCACTTGCCACTATCAGCTTGGCCGCGGAATTATTATTGCGCTACCCTAACGATCGCATGGACGATCAGCAGAGAGAATGTTTGTTGGAAATTTTTAATTCAACCAAAAAAATGTCCACTTTAATTACGGACTTGTTGAATGTTTCCCGTATTGAAATGGGTACATTTAATATAATTAAAGAAGAGATTGATTTAAAAAAATACCTTGATACCGTTTTAGATAATTTGAAATCACAATTTATAAGGAAAAATTTATCCGTCAAACGGCAGTTTGACCACAATCTACCAACCATTTATTTTGACAAAAATGCTCTTAATTTAATTATTGATAATTTGCTTTCTAATGCTATTCAGTACACTCCTGTAAATGGATTTGTGACTGTTCATGCGCACTACAGAAAATCCCATATTGTCATAGAAGTATCCGATACTGGCTTTAGTGTGCCGTTAGAAGAAGTGGATAAATTATTTTTCAAACATTTCCGGTCAAAAGATGCTCGAGAAATAACGCCGGAAGGGGAAGGTTTGGGCTTGTATATTGTAAAATTGGCGGCTAATAGAACGGGTGTTAAGGTGTGGTTTGAACCTAATAACAAAATTCAGGGTGCGACTTTTTATATCTCGATTCCCGCGAAATTTTTACGCCTCTAATTTGTAACCGACGCCGTAAACTGTTTTTAGAAGCGTCCCGCCTGTGTCGCCTATTTTTTTTCTCAAATTAGTGATGTGTACATCTACCACATTGCTGAAAGAATCGAAAGCGAAATCCCAAAGATTGGCTAGGATCTGTTCTCGGTTTAAAACTTGGTTGGGGTGTCTTATAAAGTATTCCAGCAGAGCGAATTCTTTTAATGTTAATTGAATTTCTTGTTTTTTTCTAAACACTTGTTTGGTGACGGGATTTAGCAAAATGTCTTTTGCTGTTAGCATTGGTGGTAATACTGTTTTGGGTCTGCGCAAAAGTGCTTTGACGCGGGCCAATAAAACCTCAACCTTGCATATTTCGGTGCCCGTCTTTTTTGGTAGCATAACATCGAGAATAACCAGGTCATAATCATGATCCCTCATTTCAATGCGTCTTTGCGCCGATTCGCCGTCCAAAATATAGTCGGCGGTAAAACCTTCATTCTCCAGACCATTTTTGATTAACTTTGCCAAATTCTCTTGGTCTTCAACGATAAGTATTTTCATAAGATTATTTATAGTAATCTTTTGCACCTCTTATAATATAACAATAAAGGATTAATTTGTAAAATGGGTAGATCTTATCGTTATTTACAACTTAATAACAAATTAATCTTTGGTGTATAGAATATATTCATACTAAATTATCAATAAAAATATTTAATTAATAATATGTTTTATATGAAAAAAATTGAGAGAATAAGTCAGGCCATAATTATTACAATATTTACTTTGGTGGCGACTCCGAGTATCTCCCGATTGCAACCGCACGATGCGTTGGCTGCCCAAGAGTGTTCGCTACATCCATTCTATGGAACAGTGGCTTACAATGGAACCATAGTTGATGGAGCTGATGTCACGCTAACAAATACAACTAAAAGCGTACAAATATTGGGAACAACTACTACCAACGGCGGGCTGTATTCAATTGAGACCGCAAATTTTAATACCTGCGCTTCAGTGGGAGATCAAATTTTATTATCAGCATTTTTTAATGGATTTTCTACTTCCACTATAATGCAGTATCCTGCGTCGGCAGTGACGCAAATAAATTTGTTTGTTGTCAGCACACCAACAACTACATCTACAACTACTGCAACAACTACACCGACAACTACCTCTACTTCCACTCCAACTATAAACAATTTACCGACCTCCTCAAGTGGCGGTGGTAGTGGCGGTAGTAGTAGTGGAATATATCACAGTTATACCATTCCCCAAGAGGTTAAATCCTATAACCAGTTCGAAGAGACTTTGCCGGTTATTAGCACCTCGATTGACATAAATAGCTCAAATGGTGAGGAAGAGATAATACCAAATGACTATCCCAATCATAGCATCTTGCGCAGTCCGAGTAAAAAATTATATGTATATATCGATGGGACTATTTGGCCGGTTAAGAGTACTAAGTCCTTGGGTAAAGCCTACGCCAATGCCAAACTGTTTAACATAAGTAATTCCGATCTCAAAAAATATAAGCTTATAAAAATTAATTATCAAAATGATGTTTTGCTCCGCAGTAATACTTCAAAAAAAATTTATTATCTTTCTATGGGAACTAAAAAACATATTTTAAATTCAACAGAACTAAGAGCTTATAAGAATAAAATAACATATAGAGTAAGCGAGGCTGTGTTGGCAAGTTATCCCACTCTGTGATTTTCCACTAAACAAAACTCTGTATAATTATCGAAAATAAATAGTCCGCGACCTCGAGCAAATAAAAAACACCTGACCGATTAGTTCAGGTGTTTTTTATTTGTGCCGTACCGAGTTGTTTTAGATCAGATTATTTTATTTTTTTATACCTCTTTTTGTATATGATCTGTGAGGTACTGTTTGGTGGCGTCGGTTTTTTTGTGGGGATTGAATATATTCAAAGGGTCGAAAATTTCTTTTACCTGTTTGAATAGTTCGAATATTTTTGAGCCGTACATCTGTTCTAAGTATGGTCCACGTACCAGACCGTCGTTGTGTTCGGCAGTAATTGATCCGTGATATTCCAAAACTAAATCATATACTTCTTGAGAAAGAGTCGGGATAATTGCCCGCTCTTTTTCTTTGCTTAAATCCATTAGAGGAATAATATGAAAATTGGCATCACCAGCATGACCGGCAATGGTATAAACTAATGATGGGTAACGGGAAAATATTAGATTGAGACGAGGTAAAAAATCCGGTAAATCACTAGGGTGAACAATGAAATCATCAATAAATGGGGCGGTGTGGAGGTTTTTTACTTTTTCTCTGAGTAGATTAAAGCTTTCATGACGGAAGGTCCAGTATTTTTCTGATTCAGCAGTATTTTTGGTAATATGGGTTTTTAGACCGTATTGTTTTTGTATGGCTGTTTGAGCTTTTATTGCAGTGTCTGATAGCTCTACTTCACTGTCCCCAGTGAATTCAGCGATGATAAGTAATTTTGGTACGCCGTGAGTGAGAGTCATAAATACTTCTGGTAGAAACTTCC
>JAPLWP010000115.1 GCA_026396535.1 Candidatus Magasanikiibacteriota bacterium
TAGTATTTTGCGTTTCATGTCGGACAAATTAACAGTATCAAGATAACAGCGCGACCTCACCGACAGCACTGTGATGCGCAATCAAGGCGTGGGATTAGCCTATTCTCTTATTGCCTACAAAAATACTCTCATGGGTCTAGACAAAATAAAACCAAATTTAGAAAAAATAAATGCCGAACTTGAAGATCACTGGGAAGTATTGGCCGAAGCAATTCAAGTAGTGCTGCGCAAAGTGGGCTATCCAAAACCATACGAAAAACTAAAAGAATTAACTCGTGGCCAGACCATGGATAAAAAAAGCATCCGTGATTTTATTTCTTCCCTAGATATTCCCAAAACTGAAAAAGAAAAGCTACTCAAACTCACCCCTTCAACCTACGTAGGACTTTCAGCCAAACTAACCAGTTTAATTTAAACCATATGTGTGGAATCATTGGAATATTTTCTCACGAACCAGTTGCTCAAGAAGTTTATGACGGACTGATCCATCTCCAGCATCGCGGCCAAGACGCCTGCGGTATTTTGACTTTCAATGATCAATTCCACCTAGAAAAAGGTCCAGGTATGATTCGTGATGTTTTCAATCAAGAAAATATTAGCCGCCTCACTGGCAATTGGGGCCTGGGACACACTCGCTATTCCACCGCTGGTTCCAAATTTGGCAGCGAAAATGCTCAACCGTTTACTTTGTCTTCACCATACGGCATGGCGATGATTCATAATGGCGACCTCACCAATTATAAAGAATTAAAAAAAGAACTAGAAGAAAAAGATCGCCGCCACTGCAATACTACTTCAGACCTAGAAGTAATCATGCATATTTTTGCGGCCAAACTTTCTACCCTAGATCCAAAAAATGATATTTTTGAAAATCTTTGTACTGCTGTTGAATCTATTTACGATCGTGCTCGTGGTGGCTATTCCGTCCTTGGTATTATTGCTGGCGTAGGCATGGTAGCATTTCGTGATCCACATGGTATCCGCCCTTTTGTCTGCGGCACTCGCAAACGACCAGATGGTACCCATGATTATATTTTCTCTTCAGAAAATACTATGTACTATCCGCTTGGCTTTGAATTCCAAGGCAATGTCCAGGCTGGTGAATTAATTTTTATTAATACCAAAGGCGAAATGCAAAGCCGCGTACTACGCAAAGAAATTTTTACTCCAGATATTTTTGAATATATTTATTTTGCTCGTCCGGATGCGATGATAAATAATGTAAGTGTCTATCGTTCTCGTCTACGCATGGGACAAAATTTGGCCAGACGTTGGAAAGAAGTACATCCTGACATTTTGCCTGATGTAGTAGTGCCAGTACCTTTTTCTTCCAATACCGCCGCGCTATCGATGGCTCACGAACTCGGGGTGCGCTATACCGAAGGATTGTATAAAAATCCATACGTAGGTCGCACTTTTATTATGCAGGGCCAAGCGGTACGTCGTAAATCAGTTTTACAAAAATTATCTCCGCAAGAAACTGAACTAAAAGATAAAATTGTTTTACTCGTAGATGATTCAATTGTACGCGGCACTACGAGCAAAGAAGTGGTGAAACTGGTTCGTCATGCCGGAGCCAAAAAAATATATTTTGCTTCCGCTTGCCCACCGATAAAATTCCCAGATTTTTATGGCATTGATTTGCCAAATCGTAAAGATCTAATTGCTGCCAATAAAACCGAAGAAGAAATTCGTGAATATATTGGCGCGGATATTTTGCTATATCAAACTATCGACGATCTAGTAGAAGCCGTCACCAGAAAAGGCCACCACAATATCGATCGCCCCTCTATGCCCTATCTCGATGGTTGGTATGTGACCGGTGACATAAATATAGATGAACTGGAAGCTATGGAGAAAGAAAAAACTACTGAATAAATATGAATATACTACTAGTCGGATCAGGCGCGCGCGAACACACCATTGCCAGAGCCATAAAAAAATCTAAACATACCAATAATTTATTCTGTTTTGCGTCTAGCAATAATCCTGGAATAAAATCTTTGTGTGCCGGATATGAAGTTGGCAAAATTTCTGAGCCGGCTGCTGTGCTCAATTTTGCACAAATAAATAAAATTGATTGGGCATTTATCGGTCCAGAAGCACCTCTAGAAGCTGGTGTGGTAGATATACTCGATGCTGTAAGCATACCAAGTGTCGGTCCAATAAAACAGCTCGCACAGCTTGAAACCAGCAAATCTTTTACTCGCGACCTCCTAACTAAATATAATATCCCAGCTTGCCCAGGCTATAAATTTTTTACTTCCATGAACGGTGTAAAAGAATTTATTGAATCCCTTGGTGGCAATTATGTAGTGAAGGCCGACGGCCTCATGGGCGGCAAAGGTGTAAAAGTTTCCGGCGACCATCTGGCTAGTATCGACGAAGGCATATCATGGTGCCAAGAATTAATAAACTCCGGTAAAACTTTTTTAATTGAAGAAAAATTAATCGGCCAAGAATTTTCACTGATGAGCTGGTGCGATGGCGAACACCTAGCTCATATGCCAGCCGTACAGGATCACACGCGCGCGTTTGTGGGCGACACTGGTCCCAACACTGGCGGCATGGGCACTTATTCCGATGGCGATCACAGCTTACCATTTTTGACTTCTGCTGATATTGATCAAGCCAGAAAAATAAATGAAGCTACTGCCAAAGCTATAAAAAATAAATTTAATGAAAATTACAAAGGAATTTTATACGGCGGTTTTATGGCTACCAAAGATGGTGTGAAACTTATTGAATATAATGCGCGTCTAGGTGATCCTGAAACTATGAACGTGTTGCCAATTTTGGAAAGTGATTTTATAGAATTATGCCAAAGTATTATTGACGGCAATTTGTCCCAAGACAAAGCTATTTTTTCCAATCTCGCCACTGTCTGTAAATACGCTGTACCAAATGGCTACCCGGACGAAGCTGTAAAAAATGAACTGATAAATATTTCCGCTGTCACTGATTCAGATCACCTCTACCTAGCTTCTGTCGATCAAAAAACAGATGGACTATACGAAACCGGCTCACGCACCGTTGCCTTTGTCGGCATAGCCTCTACCATCGCCCAGGCAGAACAAATTGCTGAAACTGAAATAAATAAAATAACCGGACCACTTTTTCACCGCGAAGATATTGGCACTACAGAACTCATAAATAAAAGAATCGAGATGATGAAAGAATTAAGAAATATATGATGCATTTAGCAGTACTAGGATCCACTCGTGGCACAGACATGCAAGCAATTATTGACGCCATAGAATCCAAAAAACTCGACGCCCAAATAGATATCGTGATAAGCAACAAACCCGATGCTTATATTTTGGAGCGCGCTACAAAGCACGGCATAAAAAATCTCTACATCGATGCCTCCGGAAAAACTCGCGAAGAATATGACAAACTCGTACTCAAAGAATTAAAAAAGTTTAAAATAAATCTGGTTCTGCTTATTGGCTATATGCGTATCGTATCGGGCGTACTGGTATATGCTTACAAAGATAAAATTCTCAATGTCCACCCTTCGCTACTTCCCGCCTTTGCTGGCGGCATGGACAAAAACGTTCACGCCGAAGTACTCAAAGCCGGAGTAAAAAATACCGGCTGCACTATTCACTATGTAGACGAAGGAGTAGACACCGGCCGAGTATTATTAAAAAAGAAATGCAAAGTAGCACCGGACGAAACTGTAGAAACACTAAAAGCCAAAGTACAAAAATTAGAAGGCGAAGCCTTTATAGAAGTAATCCAAATGCTAAATAAAAAATTAATATGAACACAACCAATACCAATATCAAACGCGCTCTAATTTCTGTATCAGATAAAAATGGTATCGTAGAATTTGCTAAAGAATTAAATACTTTGGGAGTAGAAATAATTTCTACCGGCGGCACTTTTAAAGCTCTGACTGATGCTGGAATTCCTGCAATTGAAATTTCAGAATTCACCGGCTTCCCAGAAATGATGGACGGTCGTGTGAAAACTTTGCACCCATTCGTACACGGCGGTATCTTGGGATTGCGCGACAAACACGCTGATCAAGCCGCTGAACACAATATCAAATGGATTGATCTCGTAGTCTGCAACCTATATCCATTTTCCGCCACCATCCAAAAACCAAACGTCACCAAAGATGAAGCCATAGAAAATATCGACATCGGCGGACCAAGCATGATCCGCAGTGCAGCCAAAAATATCGGCTACGTATCGGTAATAGTAGATCCAATTGATTATTCTCCCCTACTAGCAGAATTGCAAAATGGCGGTGTGACCTACGACACCCGCGCCAGATTGTCCGCCAAAGCTTTTGGACACACTGCCGCCTACGACAGCATCATCCATAATTATTTTAAAACGGATGCCTTTCCAGAAGATTATACTCTTTCTTTCAAAAAGTTTTATGATTTGCGCTATGGCGAAAATCCTCACCAGCTCGCCTGTGTGTACAAAGAACCAAACAACACCGAAAATAATATTCTCAACGCCAAAATTCATCAAGGCAAACAATTGTCTTATAACAATATTAACGATGCCGATGGCGCGCTCAATCTGACCCGTGAATTTACACAGCCAGCTTGTGTAGTAGTAAAACACGCCAACCCTTGTGGCGTAGCCACCGGCGAAGATATCACCGAAGTATTCCGTCATGCATACAATGCCGATGCGCTCTCCGCTTTTGGTGGCATCATCTCGCTGAATCGTATTTGCACCAAAGAAATCGCAGAAGAAATTGCGAAGGTCTTTGCCGAAATTGTAATCGCTCCATCATATGAGCCAGCTGCCTTGGAAATCCTAGCCACGAAAAAAAATCTACGCGTACTAGAAACCGGCGAGCTCTCACCACCAAAACCAAAACAAGAATTCCGCTATGTAGATGGCGGACTACTAGTGCAGGACAGAGATGTAAATATCGTGATGGCAGATCAATTAAAAATAGTCACGCTCAAACAACCAACCCCAGAACAAATTAGCACCATGCTATTTGCTTGGAAAGTTTTGAAATATATCAAATCCAACGGTATTTTAATCGCCAAAGAAAATGTCACAGTTGGTGTGGGTGCGGGTCAAGTGTCACGCGTGGATGCCGTAGACATGGCGATAAAAAAAGCCGGTGATAAAATCAGCAACACTATTTTGGCTTCGGATGCATTCTTCCCTTTCCGTGATAGCATTGATAAATTAGCCGGCACCGGAATCACCGCGATCATTCAGCCAGGTGGATCTATCAAAGATGAGGAAGTAATCAAGGCTTGTAATGAACATGGGATCACGATGGTGTTTACTGGGGTGAGGTGTTTTAAACATTAACATTGTTTCTAAATTAATAAAAAATACACCAAATTTATTTGGTGTATTTTTTATTAAGAACTCTATTTACCCATACTCTTCAAAACCTCCAAATATAAATTCTCCACAATCTTTTCCTGAGCTTTACCACTACGCGCATAATGATCTAAGCCCGGAGCAGCATTAGTTTCTAAAATCCAATATTTCCTTGGTTTCTCACTTATATCCCCATCAATCATCAAATCAACTCCACACAATCTTAACCCCATATCTTTAGTTAATTTTATAGAAATACTTTTAAATTCAGAATGAATTTTAGTGGTAACATCTATCGAATCTCCGCCAGTAGATAAATTTGCATTATCCAATAAAAATATCTGCTGACCTTTAGCTGGCTTAGATGAGAAATCAAAACCTTGGCGTTTTAATTTCTTAACAATCCTGGGATCATC
>JAPLWP010000015.1 GCA_026396535.1 Candidatus Magasanikiibacteriota bacterium
TTTCTAAATCTGCCATAGCCTCTAAAGTTTGTTTATTTAGAGCTTCTTTTTTGGCCGCAAATTTATTTTTTACTTCTATCAAATCTTTTTTCAAACCTTCATCGAGATCTTGAGTTTTGAATTCGGCGTATTTTACCTCGAGCATGGATATAAATTCCACCAACTCTTCTTCATTCATCAAAAGAGCGGCTTCTATCATCGAGGTCTTCGCCGCATCGTCAATCGGCATGGAAGAAATAAACAAACCGAGTTTGGCGCCCAATATCTGAGCATCCGATTGTTCGTTTAAAATATTTTGGTCCGTCATAAAATTTTTTAATTAACGGCCAAATAAATGGCGTTGATATTTAATAACCCAAGCTCCCGACAAAATCACACCAGCCAAGAATCCAAGCAAAGCATTCAAAATAATATTTGGTTTGGAAATCCAGCGAGAAACCAAAGGAGCACTTACAGTTTTGAGAGCCACATCCCCGCCGACGTATTCCCAACCATGGGTCACTACCGCATCAGTTACAGTACTGGCCAGAGACAATACATCATCTTTGGTACTATATACAGTCACTTTCATAATACTGCTGCCGTATTGCATTTCCCCCACCACATCCTGCTGCCACTGTTTGCGCATTTTGCGGTCGGTAAGATTCTGCCAACGAGCTTTATCAAAAGCGGCATTTGGAGTATCCATTACTTTTTGCATGAAATCCGCAGTCTGCATTACTTGAGTCAAATTATCACCGATACGCTCAGCCGACTTGGATTGAGTATACGGATCCACACCACTGCGATCACGAGAGATAATTAATATCTGACTCTCAGCGCTATATTTCCAAGGAAAAAGCAAACTAATACCGACAGATAAAATTGCAACCAAAATTCCCCAGGTGAAAATTAATTTAAAATTACGACTGAGTATATCAAACATAATAAAGCAAGAATTAAAAACTAAATTTGTTTAGTAGCTTCTACTAATTCAATTAATTTACCTTTGCGCCAAACTTGTAATTTGACGCTTTGATTATTCACAATATTATACCATAAATTATCCGGCGACACTAATTGTCCGTTCACAGTAGTGATAACATCACCGGCTTTTAGTTCTTTGGCGGAAATAATTTTGGAAACTGCGAAGCCGTTGAGACGCTCTTGCGCGCCTACTATAATAGGTTGCTCTAAAGAAAACCAACCAGTTACTCCCAAAGTACGATAAGTTATTTTTTGACCACTCAAAACTGAAGGCAAAATAGTAGTAATATAACCTGTAGGCAATACCGCATTACCACTACTAATAACACCAATAAATTTCCCACTACTATCTACTACCCAGCTACCGCCTTCAAAACTATCATTGAGTTTTATGGCAATACTTGGCGCAGTATCAAGATGAGGGAATACAAAAGATTGAGTTGCGTAATCATTAAAAAAAGTATGGCGCCAATTTAGCGAAGTGCGCACAAACAAATCCTGACCGGATTTTATTTGGTCATTAAAATTCGCTACTTTAAATTGAGCACCAGCAGATGGGGCTGTAACTTTGAGATATACTAAATTACTATAGGAATCATGGAGCGCTTTTTGCACTCCCATATATGTACCGTTTTTTAACAAGACTTTCCAATTTTTAAAATTACCATCAAAATTTGGATAATACAAAGCCATCCAACCATCACTAGAAATAAAAACCGCTTCACCAATTTTTTTATCTTTACTCAAAAAATTTAAACCAGCATTGACGGACACATCACGATATACCTCTCCCAAACGATCTTCGCTTTCAGAACGGATATTATCGGACAGCGCACCATGAGTACCACCGGAATTATCCGACACACCCACCCAACTATCACTGCCACCCACATTGGGCCAGATCCAGCCAAGCATTATGGCCGCACCGGTCAGACCAGCAAACAAACCAAAAATTACAGCTGATAATAAATTTTTTATACTCTCCCAGCGTTTGTGATTGGAGATGTTGCAACTAGGTGCAGGGATATGCGGAGGGACAGTCATAAACTTATTTCCATTTAACAATTAAAATTAAAAAAACCAACAGCAACAAACCGTTGCTAACAAAAAATGAAATCTGTTTTTGCCAATTAATACCAGCCGGCAATAGATGAAAACGCGCCATGAGCCAAATATCATACCAAAGCCAAAGCAACATCAGCGCACTCACAAAATATCCCAACGGCCACAAATACAAAAGCCAACCAATTTCTACAGTAAACAAACAAATGGTCACTACCCACCACCAAAATTTACCTTTCATTTCTATGCCATATTCCTTCCACCACCACAAACTAATCGCGGTAGTAAGCACACCGCCCAAAATCAGCAACCACCAAAAATTAACATTAAAAATCTGTAAAGAAATAGAAGCAAATATACCCGTCCAAAGTCCATACAGTCCAAACCCTACAATCCAAAATCTCCAGCGACGATAAGGCTTTTGTACAAAAGATAAAAAGTTTTGACTCTTGGAAGGCAATAGCCAAAAACTAATAAAAGGAAACACTAGATATATACCGGCGACTAGCAACCACGAAATATTCCATTCAATAAACAACAATAGCAAAACCGCTCCCACATGGAACACGGCCAAGGAAAGCAAATGCCAAAAACGCTTGAGAGAGGCTGGATAATAAGAAAGGCGTACAATAAGTACCCAAATTATTATACGAGCAAAAAAGATCACTCCCAAAAACCAGTTAGCAAAAATATTTCCCAAAAATACCAAAAAAAGGATCCCAAATAAAAGATCAATAAATCCAGCTAATTTGGGGTGAATGGAGATGGTTCTTAGAGACATAATTATTTTGATAATATCATAAAAGCCTAAAAAATACAACTCTTAAGTTGATTTTTCCTCTTATTTATGCTAAATTATAGGTAATAAATGAATATGACCCTAGCCAATAATAAAAAAGCCTTATTTGACTACGAAATCCTAGAAAAATTCCAGGCTGGTTTGGTATTAACCGGACAAGAAACCAAATCTATAAAAGCTGGCCACATGTCACTCAAAGGCACCTACGTCACCTTCCATAATGGTGACGCCTACCTCACCAATGCCAACATCAGCAAATATCCGCAAGCTGGTCCTCTACCCGACTACGAACCCACCGCTAGCCGTCGTCTCCTCCTACGCAAGCGAGAAATCCGCTATTTACAAGGAAAATTGGCAGAAAAGGGCTTGACAATCGTGCCACTTTCGGTGTATACTAAAAACCGATTTATCAAAGTGGAAATCGCTGTCGGTCGCGGTAAAAAACAATACGATAAAAGAGAAACAATAAAAAAACGCGATACCGAAAGAGAAATAAAAAGATCTTTAAAATCTTAATTTTCAATTTTTAATTTTTCGTATTTAAATTAGAGATTGGAAATTAAAACTTTTCAACATTGGGGGTGCTGGGCTTTGACAAAAGTTTCTGAGTACACTCGCATGCCGAGGGCGTTTTGAACCTCGTAAATCCTCGGAACACATAATAAGTGCAAACTTGTTATCAAAAGTAAAGACTGCTCTTGCTAGCGCTTTTAGCCCTAGCTTCAGCTTTGCTCCGGTTGCGGCTTAATAACCGCTTCCCATTGCCTGCGTAAGGTTCCGTAACGTAAAGCAGTGTCACTCACGGAAAGTAGGCTTTAGTTACTGCAAGATGACTATAGCCGAAAGTAAATCTCGCTCGGTGGCTGGAATTTCGTCTGTTTATTATCCATCCACTTAAAAAAATAAGCAGCCTAAGCATGTAGAAGGTATATTCAAAATTATTTGGACGCGAGTTCAACTCTCGCCACCTCCACTTGAGATGCCGACGTCTTCGCGCGGGCATCAAAATCAATTAACCCAAAACCAAATGCGTATCTCGCATAAAAGAAAAAAAGAAGATCCAAAAAAAGATTATCTCTTCAATGAGAGTATCTCTTACCCTCAAGTGTTTACACTTGATTCGAGTGGCTCCTCGCTCGGTATATTAAATACTGCCGACGCTATCCGCAAAGCCCGCGAACAGGAATTGGATCTAGTAGTAATCAATCCAAAAGCCGAACCGCCAATTGCAAAAATCATGGACTTCGGACAATTCCGATACAGCCAAGAAAAAGAACAGCGTATCAGAAAGGCCCATCAACATGTGGTGGACACCAAAGTAGTACGCATGTCTCTGCGCATCGGCAAACACGATATCGATATCCGCAAAACTCAGACTCTGAAATTCCTCAATGAGGGTGATAAGGTAAAAATCGAAGTCGTGCTACGCGGACGCGAAAATCAGCAAGGCGCGTTGGCCTTTGATCAGATGAAAAATTTCATTACTGAAGTCAATGCTGAAGTGGCTACCAGATTCGAACAAGCCGCTGAAAGACAAGGCAACAAAATTACTGCTATTATTGTAAAAAACTAATTAAAAAATATGCCAAAGATGAAGACACACAAGGCCACCGCGAAACGTTTTCGTGTTACCAAGAATGGTAAGATTATCAAACGCACCGCTGGTCAAAACCATTTTAACTCCCGTGAAAACGGTAAAGTAGGACGTAACAAGAAATCCGATATGGTGATGAGCACTACTCTGAACCGCGTGATCCAAGTTACTTTGCCTAACAACTAATTTTAAAAACTATGACAAGAATTAAAGGCGGTCTATTGCACCGCAAACGCCGCGCTGGAATTTTGAAACATACCAAAGGTTACCGATGGGGTCGCAAGTCCAAGATCAAAGTAGC
>JAPLWP010000028.1 GCA_026396535.1 Candidatus Magasanikiibacteriota bacterium
CTTTTATTTTGAGCGCGGCTTCGGCGGCTTCGGTTTGGGCTTCTTGTTTGCTGCTGCCATTGCCCGACGCGATTAATTCTTTTTCCAAAAATATACCTACCTTAAACATCTTGTCATGATCTGGCCCGCTTTCTTCGAGCACTCTATATGTAGGAGTGACGCCGATTAATTCTTGGGCGGATTCTTGGAAGCGACTTTTGGCATCCATATATAAACCATTTTCAAGAACATAAGGCAACTTGGTAATCACATAGCGTGCAATGAATTGCTTGGCACCATCGTATCCTTGATCTACATATATCGCACCGACAACCGCTTCAAAAGCATTGGCCATGATATAGTCGCGAGCTTTGGTGCCAGCATCTTTGGCTTCACCGTGGCTAAGGAATAAATATGGCTCCATGCCTATCTCATAAGCAACACTGGCAAGCATTTTAGCATTCACCAGAGCGGCACGCCAGTTGGTGAGTTCACCTTCTGGATTTTCATATTGATTATAAAGATACTCAGTGACGACTAATTCTACCACAGCATCTCCCAAAAATTCAAGTCTTTCATTTTGGCCCAGGGCAAAGTCGTGGTGCTCGTTGAGATAAGAGCGGTGCACGAAAGCTTGGTAGAGGATATTGATGTTTTTGAATTTTACTCCAAGTTTGTTTTCAAGTAGAGAAAAATTCTTCTCTTGTACTTCAGGTAAACTACTGACTTCCATATATAGTGAGATTGCTCACTTATCGTATAGCGCGCAATAAATGGGCGATAGAGGATAAGGGATAAATTAATTTAAAATTATTTTTTTTCTTCGGTTTGTGTTTCCGTTTCGGCAATTGGTTCGCCGTTTGGGAACATATCTTTGTATAGTGATCCGAGTACACCGTTTACAAATTTACCGCTAGCTGGGCCACCGTAGCTTTTGCCAAGCTCGATAGCTTCGTTGATAGCTACTTTTGGTGGTACTTCAGAATTGAATTTTAATTCCCAAATTCCAATACGTAAAATATTTCTATCTACGATTGTAATTTTTTCCAAAGGCCAGTTGGGTGCGTATTTTACGATAATTTCGTCAACTTCTTTTTGGTGATCAATCACACCGTCTACGATTTCAGTTGCAAAATCTTTTTCACTACCAAGACCAATACCAAATTCTACGATATTATGTTCCAAAATCGCTGGTAATCCCGCACTTGGTTGGCCACGAAAATCCCATTCGAAAATGGTCTGCATAGCGATAGAGCGTGCTAGATGACGATTGGACATAAAAGGAAACACAAGGCCAATAGCAAAGCTATTGGCCAAGAGTTAAAATTATTTTTTATTTTTACGAGTCGTACGAGTGGTGCGTTTTGCAACGTCGAGAACTTGACGTCCGCGATATGTGCCACAAAAAGCGCAAGCACGATGTGGACGAATAGTTTTACCGCATTTAGGGCAGATGGTAGCAGCCGATGCTTCAAGTCCGTGTTGAGCGGCGCGGCGGCGTTTATCACTGCTGGTACGGCGATGGCCGGGTAAACCCATAGGGATTAACGTTATTTAGTAAAAAAATGAACTTGGAAAGCCAAATTACCTGTATATAATAGCATAAAAAGAAGCTTTTGTAAAGACCCTTTTCATTACTATAAAATTGTGTGGACTGTTTAACGTGTCCTTAATATGTTCTTAATATGTCCCATGTTAAGCTTTCGTTAGATCCTTTCAACTTCTCTCACGCGAGGTACACGATGACAGCCTTTATTTCTGAGTTCGAACGTGGGGTTCTGTCGAGCCTCTTGGGCCATAAGAGGACGCAGGTGCTGTGGCGGATAAATTCCCGCCAGGCTTGCATCCTTGGCATTCGTGAGGCCGGCCGCCGTCATTGGGTCGTCAAGATGCCAGGTTGGCGCATTTTGGAGGCTTTGACGCCGGAGGAACGCGCAGCCAACACGGTCATGATGAACCGGCTGACCGTGGAACTGCAGACTCGGCTGAGTGAGTTGGGCCTAAAGCTGCCGGACTGCTACCGGGTCATGGAGATTAACGGGTTTCCCGTCCACCAGAGTTCGGATCACGGAGAAGACTGTGAGCAAATTGTCCGTCGTTCCCCTGCGGAACTGACGAACATTCTCCATCAGATCATCTGTGGTCTCAACGGTGTGTTCGAACGCGGCGAAGGAAAAGTCGGCGTCGAAGCCCGGCTTTCCAACTTCGCGCTTTCGAAAGAGGGAAAAGTGGTCTACATCGACCTTTTCCCCCCGCTGATCTACTATGACGGCCACTACGTGGTGCACTTTCCCAACCCAACCACCAAAGCGGAGATTGAGATCGAGATCGAGCGCAAATTCCGTCCGTTCGGAATCCTGAGGCGGATGCGCTGTGACCTGCTTGCGATCAATCCCGCCTGGGACGAACCTTTTTTCCAAGCGCTTAATGAGGTGAAAAACCCCATTCTGCGCGACGAACTCAAGGAGCGGTTCCGGAATCTTCCCGACCAGTGCGTCGGGCATCTCTCGGCGTCTAGGCTGGAGGGGTTGATCCGGAGTTTGCCCTCGGGCGATGCCGACACACGTCGTGAAATTGCCGCTCGGGTCCTCCCGGTGAACAAGGTTCGTGATCAGACCATGCATCAGGTGTTCGACAACACCAGCCATGTCGGTCTCTCGAACAAGGAGCGGCAGGCGCGGCAGGAGAAGTTCTTGCGGATCATCAGGCCGTACATGTAGATGTGGCGGCACAAGGAGTAAACAGGCCGCAGGACGGGGTGAGCAAGTAGCTCCCTCGCCCTGCGGCCATCACAATAAATTTATGTCTTTTAAAATAGCTTCATATAATATATTAAAAGGTGGAAAAAATGGTTTAGAACAATTAGCTCAAGCTGTAATTGATATGGAAGCCGACTGCGTTGGTCTGCTTGAGGCTAATAACTGGGGAAAAGAAAATGAAGCCTTATTAAAAAAATTTTCTAAATCAACCCAACTGCCGTTTAACTATTTTGCCAAAGCAAATACCGATTACGATATTGTTTGCTTGAGTAAAACTAAACCGCAGATTTTTACTAGTTTTAAAAACGGTTTTTGGCACACCGCGCTTTTGACTATTTTTCAAACGAAAGAAATTGGCGAAGTGACAATTATTTTTGTTCATTTAAATCCAAAAAGTGAAAAGGAGCGCATGATAGAAATAAAAAATTTGTTAAACATTTTAAAGCAGTATCCTCGTGCTATTATTATGGGGGACCTAAACAGTTTGTCTCCACACGATCCTTATAATCGCGCGGCGTTACTACAAGATTTTAAAAATCAACAGATTGCTAAATTTGGTTCAAACACTATTTTATTTGATGTTGTTCAGACATTGGAAGAGGCCGGTTTTTTAGATTGTATGTCTCATAAAAATAATTTTTCTTTTTCCGTACCAACACCAGCGAATATAGATTTGGCCCATTCAATTCCGTTGAGAATCGACTACGCATTTATTACAGGGAATTTGGTGCCGTTCTTAAAAAATATTTCAGTAAAAACGGGAGGTTTGTTTGATAATGCCTCGGATCATTTTCCTATAGTTTTAGAAATGAATTTTTCTTTGTTATAATACTCCTGCCCAGGTTGCAATTTCCACGGTTTTGAATTAAGATAGGGGTGTTATGATAAAAATTACTCAAATTCAGGACGAAAAACAGTGGCAAGAGGCCACTCTGAAGCTGTCGACTCCTTTTTCCCATGCTTGGGACTGGGGTCAAATTTTGGTGGCTGAGGGTAGAAAAGTGGAAAGATTGGTCGCTCAGGAAGATGGTGTGGTAGTGGTGGCGGCTCAGGTGATCTATATGCCAATAGGTCTGAATTTTAAATACGCTTTTTGTCCAAAAGGTCCGATTGGTAAAATGAATGAAGAAGTGTTGAAAGCTTTTGGTGATTATTTTAAAACTAAAAAAGTTTTATTTTGGCGTATTGAACCGACTCAGAAAATTGAAAATAAAAATGTGATGAAGAGTCGCGATATCAATCCAAGTGCCACGATGATTTTGGATCTACAAAAAAGTGAAGAAGAAATTTTGGCTGGCATGCATAGCAAGACCAGATATAATATTAATTTGTCGCAGAAGAAAAATTTGGAATTGAAGAATGAAAAAAATCTGCCGGTATTTTGGGAGCTCATGAAAAAGACGGGCGCGCGTGATGGATTCCGTCTTCATGAATCTCGTCATTATCAGGCGATAGTGGATTCCAAATTTTCTACTCAGCTTACAGTGTATAGTCATGGTAAGGCGATTGCTACGATGGTGCTCGTGGGATATGGTGATACTTTTACTTATTTATTTGGCGCATCCGATCATGATTATCGCGCGATGATGGCGCCGTATATGTTGCAGTGGAGCGCGATGACATTAGGCAAAAATAAAGGTTATAAATTTTATGATTTCTTTGGTGTGGCTCCGAATATTTCCGATAATGAACATTATGAATATGATAGCGAACATCAATACGGTGGAGTGAGCAGATTTAAAAGTGGGTTTGGTGCTCAATATACCGAGGCGCCTGGAACATTTGATTTTATTGTAAATAAGTTTGGATATAATTTGTATTTACGATTGAGAAAGTTGAGACAGATGGTTTAGCTAAGAAATAAAAAACCTCCGTTTATAGCGGAGGTTTTTTATTTCTAAGTTTTTATAACATTGTCACGCTCACCACTTTATCATCAGCCTCTTTGAATCTCATCAAGCGTACACCTTGAGTAGCGCGGCCGGAGGAAGAGATAGATTTAAATGGTAGACGGATGACCTGGCCTTTGGCCGACATGATCAAAAGATCTTTGTCTTGCTCGAGGACCGAGTCTACGACTTTGGCGAATGTCAGGTTGCCGGTCTTGGCGGTGATTTCAGCGGTCTTGATACCACTGCCACCACGACCCTGCACTTTATATTCATCTAGCTCGGTGCGTTTAC
>JAPLWP010000113.1 GCA_026396535.1 Candidatus Magasanikiibacteriota bacterium
ATAATTATTATTTTTATTAATTCAATTATAATTTTATAGCATCTCAGCCAAAAAAGCAACCAAATACCCACTAATTTAATTTCTTACTAATTACCTCTGCTTCACCATTTCGATTATTATCTTTGAGGTATTTAATATAATCGCCAAACAACTGGTGGTTATAATTTTGTCCATTTACTTTGGATAATTCCGACATAATCATAGGCTCAATATAGGCTACGTCATTATTTTGTTTAAAAGCAGAAAATACGACTGACAATTCATATTGAGTCAATTTATAACGCAGTTTTATCGCCTCTTTTGTTTCATCATATACACATTTCTGACCTCCTTCATAACTACAAACTAGCGCCACAATCCAATGTGATTCGGCAATATTTTTATTTAAATTTAAAGCCAATTCGCTGTATTTTTTTGCCGTCACTAGATCATTTTTCGCCAGTTCTACATGTACTAACCCATATATCAATGTCTGTCGCTCTGGACTAAACTTCAAGGATTTAAAATAAGAACTTTCGGCCATTTTTAAATATTCAGGATTTTGCCAAAAAGAATAACCGTCCAAATAGGCAAAGCCTAAAATATTCCAGGCGCGGGGATCATCGGGGTAATTACCCAAATAAGCGGAAACAGCTTTGATACCAAAACTATGCATATCCATAGCCAAGCCACGATATTTACTAAAGGCAAAATCTTGATGCCCATTCATCCACACCAAAATAAACTGTCCAAATTCAAAAGCAATATCACCGCGATACGGATTTATATTGATACCGACCGCTTTACGGTGCAATTCTATCGCCCCTTTAAAATCAGTAAACGCCAATCGTATTGACTGAGCATTAATAATATCAGCCTTTGCTGGAATATAAGTAAAACGATACAAGAGCAAACATGTAGCTAAACAAAAAACTGATAAAATAATAAATTTAAAAATTTCAAAAAATATCATGGATACTTTATATAAAATACCCGATACCATGACCGCCGACAACCCCATTCTACTATCTGTTTGGCGTCTGTAAGCAATATCCACGCCAGCCAATATCCAGAAAAAACATAGATAGGATGATAAATTCTCAAAAACAAATAAATTTTGAACAAAATGAGCTACCAAAAAAGACATTAAAAATAACGGCAGAACTTTATTTGACCAGCTTTCGCTTTTTAAATAATTTTTTAATAAAACCCAGCCAAAAATTCCATATATTAACAGATAAGCCAAAAGTCCAAATAGTCCTGTGGTAGCAAACAGGTTCATTACAATATTATGCGCGTTGTCGGTCCACTCTTCACCATGACCATAGCGCAAAAGCTGCGGCAGATAATTTTGATTGGCCGCCTGATAAAAATTATCCCAACCCCAACCAAACCAAGGGCGCTGTTTCCAGCTGTTGAAAGCCATTTTCCACATTATCAAACGAGTGCCGCCGGTCGATTCTTCTAAAGAAGATATGGCCAAACGATCTAAAATTGGAATATTTTTGACCCAAGAAAAACTACTTAACACGTACAAAGCCAATGGCAATATTATCAAAACAAATAGAAAATATTTTACAGCTTTTCTGGAAAAAATTGGTTTTTCTTTAGTCACTTTCGTCAACAGAAGAGCGGTGCTTAAAAATAACAAACCAGCCCACAGACCAATCACATCACCTCTGGTCTTCGTGATAAAAATAGCAACAAAATTAAATGCTATCTGAGCACCCCAGAAAAATTTGGCGGTTTTAGATTCCGTCTGATAAAAAAATACCGCAGCTGAAAATAATAAAAATATACAAAAACCAGCTACATATATGGGATTGCCGAGAGTACCTACCACGCGATTGGAACCAGTATTATACAAAAATTGCGGTGATATTGTCTGGATAAACGACACAATTGTAACTATTGCCCCGACTCCCACAAACCATTGCCACAACTTAAACCAATCCTTGATCGTAAAAACACTGCGCCAAACCAAAAACAAAGCAAGATAGTGTAGCATTTGAAAAACACCCAACATACGCTCACTCCGACTCCACAAACTCTGATAAAAACTTGTACTCCAAAATAAACTAACCACCATAGCACCATAAAACAGCACTACGGCCAAGGCTAACCAGCTGAAATATGGCTTATACCGCTTAAAATTATAAGAAACTAAAAATATATAGGCTAACAAAATCAGGGGTGACAAAGTTTGTAACCAAACGGCTTTAGGGAAAATAAATGGATAAGCCGAACCTCCCCAGACCACTAACGGCAAAAGCAGTAAAATGGCGGTAAAATAAAAAATGACCTTATTTAATATAGTTTTATTGTCGAACATAAGATAATTATAATCTATATTATAGGATACTAAGGTAAAAAAAACAACCCCCGACTAGGTCGGGGGTTGTTTGCCCTTTTAGGGCCATTTACTACTAGCTAATCAGGAGATTAGTAGCTGTAAGTGTCGCCATATACTGGCAAACCGTAAGATGCAGTCAAGAGACCAGTGCCATCGTTCCAGGTAAAGCTGGACAATGTTGTAGTCAATTTTTCAGCATTGCTGTTTGTGTCGCTGAAGTCAGCGTCTGTAGTATCTACTACGAAGTAGACCTGTTTAGAGCCAGACCATTCATTATGAGCAGTTAGAAGAATATCTAAAGCTGTACTTGAACCAGTGTCTAGACCGGTCAATGTACCAGTACCCATCAAATGACTTGCGTCAAATGAAGCGCTGTCGTACACATTCACAGTAAGAGTGTTGTTGCCAACAGAACTAGCAATCAAGTTGCCAGTCAACTGTACAGTAACAGTGTTCAAAGTGGAGTTCTGGTTGCTACCAGCTTCAGCAGCAGAAGTGAAGGTGAATACACCTACAGCATCCTGAGACTTAGTGGTATGAGCAGTACCGGAAGAATCACTTTCAGCTACAGTAACTTCGGTCTTGTGTAGAGTCTGAGCATTGATGCCAGAGTCAACCAAAGCGATACTGTCTGTAACACCGTATTTCTTGTTGTTAGATCCTTCACCCAACAAAATGAAACCATTTGTCAAGTTAGCGGAAGTGCTAAATTGAGCAGAGGCTTTCTTGAAACCAATTTTGATAGCGTGACCAGAAGTTGCGCCATCAGCGATCTTGTTGAAGTAAGCGCTTACAGTAATCAAGTTAGGCTGATCTTTTACCAAGTAAGCATCCAATTGACCGTCATTGAAAGTACATTCATCAGAATTGTCCAAGTAACAATCTTTGCTTACAGTTACACCAGCTTTGTTCTTATAAGTCAAAACAACTTTTGCAACATCGGTATAATAACCGGTAGTAGCTTTCAAGACAGCACCAGTTAAGGTAAAGCTTTCTTGAGTAGGAGTCAATTTATAAGTTGCAACTGGTACAGCAGCAGTTGAGCCTGACAATATGTCAGAGGCAGAAGGAGTGTTTCCATCTACAGCAACAGTAACAGTACCACCAGTAGTTACAGTCAAGTAAACTGGGGATGTAGCATTGATAGTAGTATTTGTATTTTCAGTTACAGACTGACCGTCTGCAAATGTTTCTACATCAATATCATCTGTGGCTTGTAGGTCAACAGATACGTAACGAGTAGCGGAGATACTGTCTTTCAAACCAAGTACAGCAACCAATTTCTTGGAAGCACCGGCAGCCAACTTGTAGTTCAAGTTGTTGAAAGTTACATAGTAGTAACCACCAGAACCGATAGTACCAGAAAGGTCAGAAAGATTCTTAGTCATCAAAGGAGTTGGAGCGCCATCTTCGTACAATGCAACAGTATTTACTACTTCGTTAGCAGCAGTATTACCATTGTCGCTAGTAATAGCAGTTGTAGAAGCGAATACACGCAACTTCAAAGAAGTAACTTTCAAGTCAGCAGATGTACCAGCAGTCAACAACAAACCAAGACCATTTTGAGTGGAACCTTTTACCACAGAAGCCGAAGCTGGAGGGGTAGTGCGGCTCACAGTCAATTGAGCACCAGAAATAGTCATGGTGTTACCAGTCAAAGTGTTTGGAACAATTGTAGAAGCAGCAACATACTGAGAGTTGTCAACATACTTCACATCGTTTGATTGGCTGTAATCAACCTTGCTGTATAATTTGAAACCACTAGTCAAACTGGTATCCATATCAGCAACTACTGCAAAGTTTCGAGTAGCGCCGGCATTGATATCGTAGGTATCAGTAAAATCTTTATAGAAACCAGGAGCACTAGCAGTGGTACCGGTACCAAAAGCTGATTGAGGGCCTACAACAGTTTGGTTGTTTGCATCCAAGTCTACGATCTTAACATTTTTTACAAGGTCAAGAACAGTAGTGGTAGGAACAGCATTGCCAGCGGCATCCTGCATGTATACCCATACTCTTGTAGTCTTTACAGTGACGTTATTAGCGGCACTGAAAGAGAACTTCTGCAATGTAACATTGGTAACATTTTTACCGATGTTCTGAGCAGCAGGACCATTGTTGGCTAAAGTCAAGTCACCACCGGTCAGAGTATAAGTCTGGTTACCGGAAGCAAACAAGAACAAATCGTTAGCTGTAGCGTTGGTGAAAGAAACACCAACATTATATTGAGAATCAAGGATTACAGCATCGCTAGTCTGATCAACATAGAAAGCGATAGTGTCATTAACACGACCACCTGTGCTGTCAGCATACACTACAAAAGTCTTTGTGTTACCTTTTGTAATTGTGTAAGGAGTAGCCAAGTTGAAGATTACTTTATCGCCAGTCATAGAAGCAGCAGTTGCTACATCTGTGCTACCGATAGTAAGTTTCAAATTAGCCAAGTTGCTGTTGGATACAGTACCACCATTGGTTAATACCAACTGTGAAACTTTTACATCATAAGTGGCAGAACCAGCATTGATTGTACCGCGAGCTACTTCAGCCTGAGATTGACCCAAGCGTAAAGTACCGGATGTACCGGAGTTATCAATAGTAACTTTAGATACAGCGGAACCGCCGATATGCATAATGTTACCAACAACACCGGAAACAGCAGAGCCATTAGCCTGTGTTACTTCAAAACCATCTTCACCGGAAGTGGCTGTGTTTAAATCAGCAACCAATCTCAAAGTCTTTGAACCAGACAAAGCAACCTTCAAGTTGGAGAAAATTACTTGGTTGGAATCAGAAGAAACAGAGCGACCAGAAGTCAAACGAGTGTTACCATCGTATACATATACGTTGGAAAAATCACTTGCAGAACCTACACCAACGCGGTGGAAGATCATGTCGTTCAAAGTACCGGAACCGGAAACATTGAATTTCAAATATTCAACGCCAGTAGCTTTCTGTGGAATAGTGGTAGCAGCAGGAGTGCCAGCGTTCAAGCTAACAGATACTGCAGCAGCTGGAGGAACTACAACAGTTCCAGGAGCAGCTTTGAAACCAAAAGTTACATCAGTCAAAGCAGATTCCATAGCAGTAACGGAAGTACCCATGGAGTAACCAGAGGTAGAAGCCAATACTACAGAGAATTTAGACTGGAATTTGTTGGCAGTCATACCAGTAGCAGTAACTTCGCGTAGAGTTTTGTTTGCAGCAACTACGTAAAATTTACCACCATTGGAAACCAAAGTACCTTCAACAGGAGCAGCTTCAGTTACTTTAACTGTGCTCATGCTCTTTGTGTAAAGTACCATGTCTGGACTAGTAGCTGGAATTGTGCGGCCGCCTTTTGCAGGTGTAGCAGCATAATTAGCACCGTATAGACCAGCAGCAGCAGAAGCAGAAATTTCTGCCAATTTGCCGTCAGCCAAAGTCACATACAATTTGTCGGTTGCGTTATCTTTCAAAAGATAAGCACCTGGGCGAGGAGCAACTAGAGAAGCTGCTGGGAAAGAAGCCAAGCAGTCACCAGTAACATACTTGAAAGTATATTTGCTGTCAGAAGTCCAGGATTTAAAAGTATCACCGTGTGGGAAGTAAGATTTTGATTTGTCGGCATTAACTACCCAGATATCGGCACCGTTAGCTTTGACGAAATCGCCAGCAACAACGGTAGCGCAGTCAACCTGTGTAGCAGCTGTAGCAACAGCTGGTACCAAAGCGGCAACGCCCAAAGACCAGAAAATGGTTGTAGAAGCAACACCTACAGTGAAAATCTTCTTACCTAATTTTAATAAATTGTTCATAATATATTTATAAGATCCCATTGTTTTGCGCGCAACATGTAAACATATTGGTCAAACGCAATGGAATTTGTTCCGATTGGATACGGAACTTACAAAGATTTTGCAGGCCCTTATGGACCCTCGACTTTTGGCAAAACCGGACTAAATTACTTTTCCCTCTCCCGACAATATTTGTCTCTCTCGGACAAGTACTATCGGGAAAAGAAAAACCATCTTTATTTCTTTTCCGTTCTAATAGTTGAACTGTTATTTGTGGTAGTAGCTGGAGACACAATCAATCTTATTTCTGGAGTGGACGAGATCGAGGTACTAATAACAACTTTTATATCTTTTGAATCAACGGCGTTCACTACCGGAGATACCGGTACTAGACGAGCCGCACTCACGATAGTTTTGTCGTAAATCTTTTCAGCTTCTTTGGTCACAGTGTTTACATCTTTCATTGCTTGAACTGCTTGAGCGAGATCACCTTTGTTTAGAGAATCTACGGCTTTGGCTACGGCTTGATCCGTGGTCACCACTGCAGTTTTTGTTTGAGCCACAGCGACATTGGTGGCAGTAGAAATTTCTGAAATTTTTTGAGTAAGAGCGGCCGTTGTAGTAGCGCTGTTAGTCTTGCTAGCAGAGAGATCGGCAGCTTGGGTCTTAGCGGCGTTCACTACATCTTTTATTTTATCTACACTCTGACTGGATTGAGCAGCATCGGTAGCGCTGGATTGTAGAGTGGTGTTAATTTCTTTTTTCATATCAGCCACCGAAACACTCACATCCCCTTCCAAATGTTTGTTTACCATTACTTCTACCGCTTTTACGGAAGCGTCTTTGGCTAGATCTTTTACTTCACTTACTGCTTGCACTGTTTGTACAGCGGCGTCAGTAGCTGGAGTCGTAGAAGTATTTTGAGCCGCGATACTGAGCAGACTGGTCTTTACTTCTTGTAGAGTATTTTTTACAGAGTCAGTATCTTGCTTTACATCTTTTACCACATCGGCAGAAAGAGTTTTATTTGGATCGTTTTTTACTTCATCCAATTTTTGATTGACGCTGGCGATTTCAATTTTTAAATCATTCACCGTCCCCTGCGCCTTGGCTTGTTTGCCAGGATCATTACTATTGAGAATCTGTTTGGTTTCATCAGCGCGACGTTTGGCGAACTCCGCGTGTAATTTTGTTTCAGCTTTGTTGGCACCTACCATCACAGCCATCGCTACCTGAGTTTTTTCAGCGGCGCGTTTGGCTGGATACAACCAATCACCAGGCAATGTATTGTAAGCGGCATCTACACCGGTAACCCATCCGCTAGTAGCTACGACACTTACTATCAATAAGACTGCCATCGGACGCACTACATTAAAGACCACTGGACGAGGCATAAAGAGAGCCATCGCATTCCAGACATTTTCGAGATTAATTTTAGAAGGCTGATTACTTACAGTATTTTTTATTTGGGATAGCAAAACGGCGCGGTTGTTTTTCAACCACGCTGCGCTCGGCTTTATTTCGCCGTGCTTGAGCTGTTTAAGTTGTGAGACTAAAGTTTTCATATCTCAACTTATTTTTTATCTCCCAAAATTTGTTTTAATTTTTTCAAAGCGCGATGCATAGTGACACGCACGGACAATTGGCTCTTGCCAGTGATCTCTGCGATCTCACTGATATCGAGCTCATCAACATATTTCAGAGTGAGCACTTCTTGATATTCCTGTTTCAATTTTTTTATCGCTTCAACAATTTTTCCGGTTTCCATTTTATTCGCAAGTTGGTGATACCATTTACCTTCGTCTCCGACATCGATGTTTTCATCAAGGGTGACTTCTGGTTTGGCAGCACGACTGCGATAAAAATCGATAATACTGTTGCGCGCGATTCTATACAGAAGACCGCTGAAACTTTTTATCTCCGGCTGGTCTTCGCTGTTGGGAATTAGAAACTGCCAGGCCTTCAAAAAAACTTCTGAAGTGATATCCTCGGCATTCTCATGACTACTAACTTTAAAAAAAACGAAGCGGTAGATTCGTTGTACATATAGATCGTAAAGTTCCGCGTAAGCTTCTGGGTCCTTTTTTGTGAAGATCCTATATAATAGGATTTTCTCGGTAAGGAAGTTGCTCATTATAGAAGACGAAAGAAAGTTAAAATTGTTACACTACTGCCTAACTGCCTATATCTATACCTTTTCCTATCCTGCAAGCGATTTGCATATATTACCAAAAATCGAACAAACGGTAAAATATCAGGCTATAGAGCCTAGGTAGCAAAAATTGTTTTGAAAACGCGGAATACGAGGAAATAATTTGTGAGCCAACGAAGCGTGGCTGGCCCTGCTGTTTGAGCCCACAGGCGAGTTCAGGGCCAGAGCTTTGGTGGGTTGCAAATTATCCGAGAATTCCAAGTTTGAAAAATAATTTCTGCT
>JAPLWP010000074.1 GCA_026396535.1 Candidatus Magasanikiibacteriota bacterium
AAACATGCTTAGCGTCCAATGATCAAATAGTCCAGCTATGAGCAAACAACTCAAAGGGGCAAATATTTTTATTTCTTTTCTTCTCTTTTTATACAACCAATATCCAACAAATATTACAGAACCTAGCCCAAAAAAACCAAGCTGTCCCACAAAAAGTAAGTAAATATTATGAACGGGAGAAAAATAATTGGC
This sequence comes from Candidatus Magasanikiibacteriota bacterium, assembly GCA_026396535.1. Lineage (GTDB taxonomy): Bacteria > Patescibacteriota > Patescibacteriia > Magasanikbacterales > GWA2-37-8 > CAIOJG01. The sequence goes on from JAPLWP010000074.1 coordinate 193, forward strand.
AGAGGCGCTATGGTGCAGATCTTTAAGCGCCACTACATAATTGCCTGGCCCTACCCCAAATAGCCAATGTTGTGAAAAAACCAATTTAAAATCCTGCCACTGAGTAAGACGCTCAGAAATAGATTTAGCTTCCAGATGACTATCCAAATCAGCCCGAGCAAACAATAGATGAGAAAAAGCAAAGGATAGGATTACCGCTATCAAACCATAAATAGCGGCTTGTTGAAAAAATAAGACGCTCTTTCTATTTTGAAAAGCCAGGATTAATAGGCCGACAGCTACTCCCAGCCAAGCCCCGCGAGAGAATGACAGAAACAAAGCCGAAAGAATAACTACCTGACCAAGCAATAACCACAGACGCGTTCTGTGATTATCTGAATTTAAGACCAAAATAATTCCCAGTAAAAAGATAACTCCCAGATAAATACCCAAAGCATTGGGCGAACCAAACGAACCGTAAGCTCTCAACCACCGCTCGTCTAGATATTCAATTACCGATACGCCGATAGTCGTTGGATTTTGAACAGATAGTCCTAGCCATTTATTGCCAAATACACTCTGAGAAAAAAACTGATAGATTCCTAATAAGGCCGGCAACAAACTTCCTAGCCAGACAAATAAACTAATTTTATAAAAATTAAATTCGCTTTCTAGAATTACAATAAAAAAACAGGCGGCATATACCATCCAATCCAAATACTGCCAAGCCAAATCCCGATTGGCACTAATAAAAAAATAAAAAGCCAACAAAAGATAAACGCCCAGAATTATCCCCGCTCGTTTGAGATTAAATCCTTGGAGTCGCGCGCGGAATTTGTCATCTTTTAATCTTTCTACTATCCAAAAAATAATTATTACGGCCAATAGAATCTGACTACTATAGAGTGACAGGCTACCATATTCCCAAAACTTATTTTGGATATAGGTGCTTTTATAAATAAGCCTAGTCTGCCACGGTAAAACAAGCAGCAGGATTAACAAAAGATAATTTTTTATTTTGGATAAAATCATAATCCTAAATCACTAATAGCCTTGGCCCACATTCCATGAATAGCGGCACGCGTATCGGCTTCGTGTAGCTTCACTATTCCACTATTTATCACTACCCCATTGTCTTCTAGTTTGGCTTTTTCTTTTACTCCTGGGGACATTTTGAGCAGCTGCCATTCGCGGGCTTGAGTTTCAATAAGATCGCCATATTGCCCTCGCCACATGGTTTGCCATATTTTCTGCCAAGCACAGCTGATAATATTTGGCTTTACCAAATTATTATACTGAGTTTGAAAATTAAAATTTGGGATATATTTTTTTATCCAATGATTGGCTGAAAAAAATCTTTTAAGATAATTCTCCGGATCATAAACTGGCATCATCTGAAAAGCCCAATAAGCAAAATGAATATCTTCTGGTAAAGCTTTTATTTTTTCTAAATTTAAATTTTGATCATCCACAAAAAAAGACAGACAAATTCTATCCGCCGTATGTTCGCCATAAGTACGCAGACCAAAAATACGCAAAATTAAATTGGTAAAAAAGCGTACAATATAAAGACGATTTCTGTCAGCAATAATAAAAAAATCAATATCACTTTCTTCAAAGGCTGTGCCGGCCGCCACTGTATTACATACAAACACTGCTTTTAAAAAAGGTATATATTTTATAAACTGAATAGCCCGGCGCGCTTTTTTTAATTTTAATTCTGAAGCAACCAAGCGAGCGCGGCGAATTTCTATTATCTCTTCTCTGCCTGACAGATAAAAATATCCGTATTTTTGCATCACTTTATGCTGGGATTCCAGAGTGTCTAGGGCCGCAATTATTTGTTTAAAATCGCTTATTTCAAAGCGATAAAGCCACTGCCAAATTTCCGGCGCGGTCAAAGGATAATGTTGAATATCAAAATAAGCCAGGGTTTTCAGGATAGATTCTTTTAGATCGTGGTGATTCATACCGCCCTAGTATACACTGCACAAAAAAATAAAAAAAGGGCCAACACCTAGCCTTATTGCTATTTAGCCCTTAAAAATTTTATTAAAAAATGCGACCTTTTAAAGTCGCATTTTAATTTATTTTTTTATTACTTCGCCTTCCAGTGCTGCGTCTTTTACCTGTGCTTTTTTATCTTTATAAGTCAGATAATACTGTTGAGCGGCCATGAGTATTGTACTCCAGAACCAGTATAGTGTCAGACCAGATGGCAGGCGCAGACCAATCAATACAGTCATCACCGGCATCATATAGAGCATTTGTTTGTTCATCATGGCGGCCATACCTTCATCCTTTGACCCTTCACCAGCATTCTTTGGTGGCATCTGACGACTCATCGTGCGAGCTTGCAAAAATTGTGCTCCACCGGCCAAGATAGCCAAAATAATATTTGGATTTAATAAATTGAAATGTCCAAAAGTATATGGATTGATAGCGCCAGGACTAGAAATAAAAGAATAAAGTTGAGCTACCAAATTTGTAGAAGTAAGCGCGTCACGCATTACCCAATAAAGGGCCAATAAAATTGGCAACTGAATAAGTAGTGGTAAGCAAGAAGAAAGTGGATTAATTTTATTATTCTTATATAGTTCCATTGTGGCTTGTGCCATTTTTTGCTGATCGTCTTTGTATTCTTTTTTCAATGCTTCCAATTTTGGCTGCAGCGATTGCATCGAGCGCTGAGCTTTGATTGAAGAAGATGTGAGAGGATAAACTACCAAGCGCAAAAGTACGGTGATTACCAAAATTACCAGTCCCACATCGTGGCCTGGCAAAATATTATAAAGTTCTACAAAAAGATTGAATAGTGGACGATATAAAATAGCGTGAAAAATAGAAGATATCATAATATCTTAAACATTTTCAGTTTGAACTTCTGATGCAACTTCTTCAGTCTCGGCTTCAGCTTCAACTTGCGCTGGAGCTTCTCCTACGGCTTCTTCCAAAGTTTGTCCACCGCTAAGATCAATTAAATTAATTTTCCAACCAGTGAGCTCAGAAGCCAAACGAACATTTTGTCCGCCGCGGCCAATAGCCAAAGAAAATTGATCGGAGGTTACCGAAACATTAGCAGTTTTTTCTACTTCATTTAATTCTACTTCAGAAACTTTGGCTGGAGAAAGAGCTTTGCTAATATAAGAAACAGCATCGCTGCTAAAATCAATAATATCAATTTTTTCTCCACCTAATTCTTCGATAATAGTGTTGATACGGCTACCACGCTGACCAATACAAGCACCGACAGGGTCGATAGCTTCATCTTCGGTAAATACCGCTACTTTAGAACGATAGCCAGCATCACGAGCGACACCTTTAATTTGCACTACACCGCTTTCAATTTCTGGAATTTCTTGTTTGAAGATTTCTTCTACCAATTTAGAGGAAGAGCGAGACAACAAAATTTCTGGTCCTCTTTGGCCCATGTTTACGGAAATTACAAAAAATTTCATGCGAGCGCCTGGACGATAGTTTTCGCGATCAATCTGCTGTTCACCAAATAATACGCCACTGACTTTTCCTAAATCCACCAGCACTTTACGGCCTTCAGCACGTTGAATTGTGCCCATGATTACCTGGCCTTCTTGGCCTTTGAAATCACCAAATACCATGTTGCGTTCTGCTTCACGAACTTTTTGAATAATCACTTGTTTAGCAGTTTGAGCAGCCATACGACCAAAAGCACCAGAAATTTCTAAAGGAATTTCTAGCACATCACCAACTTTAGTTTTTTTATTTATTTCTTTGGCGGCAGTCAACATCAATTCAGTTTTTGGATTGAAGCGTGGTAAATCAGCAGTTTCTTCCTCAGTCAATTCACGACCTTCTTCGCGAGCCTGTTCGCGACGAGCAGTCAATTCTTCCTGAGCTTTGAGCAACACTTCTTCTTCCACATCTTCTACTACAGTTTTTACATCCCAAGCGTGCATATCCGCAGTTTCAGGATCAAATTTTACTTTAATATTTTGTTGTTTATTACCAAAATCTTTGCGATAAGCAGCTGCTAGAGCGGTTTCAATAGTTTCGAGTACAGCTTCGTATGACAAACCTTTTTCATCACAGAGCAGTTGCATGGCCTTAGTAATTTCCGACATAATTTTAGTTAATTATTTATTAAAAAAAGCAACTTCTACAGAAGTGCTTTTATATTCTGTAGTCAAGTATACCACAAAAATACCATTTCGTCAAGCGCGCTTTTTGACTGCTTTTTTGGCATCGCTGAGCTCACGATAAGATAAAAATAGGAAAATACTCAATAAAAGCACGGTATTTAATGGCGCTAACCAAAATGGAAAATGTTTACCAAAGCTTTCAAACATCATTAGAGCGCCCAACATTCCAATAGAATACAAGCCAACAGCGGATTGTGCTTGAGACAATAATAAGTAATGGCTGTGAGAAAAATAGAAGCAATAGAATAAAACCAAACTCCACGACGATGAATAAAACCTTCTACCAAGAAAGCATATTTCTTTTCTTCTAAAAATAACCAACTCAAAAATACGAAGAAGAGATAAACACCACCACCTAATAGTAGTAGTGGTTTGGACTGTTCGACATAGGTAGAAACTTCTGGATTGTTGGAGAAAACAAAAGTGAAAACCTGTATGAAACTCAAATTGGTATTCACCAACCACACAATCACAAATGGCAATAAACCGCGCACCACGAATACGGCAAAAAATAAACCCCAAACCAAAAACAATTTACGATATTTCTCTGGCATCGTACGCAATACGTGAGCGTTTACAATGGCATTATCTATACTGCTGATTACTTCAAAAACACATAGTCCCAATACTACCACCAAGATATGCAAGATATTATTCATATTATTTTTTTGCTAAAGGTTTTGTAGGAGTTTTGCCGACAATTTTTACGCTATCCCCTACTTGTAAGAATTTATAAATTTTTTCCGCATCCGCATAGCCAATATTTACACAGCCGTGACTCATCGGACGAATACCAAATTGTTTGTGCCAGTAAGCACCGTGGAGATAATAAGTTTTTTTAAATTCAAGATTCCATTTGGTATTGGGCAAATCATAACCCGGGCCTTTGTAGTGCACCACCGGCACTTTACGCATTATTTTAAAGTCTCCATCGGGAGTTTCCTTACCCTTTATACCAGTAGATACTGGAGCGATACCAACTTCCACATCATTAAAAAAATATTTCATCTGCTGTGTATCCAGATTCACCTCAACGTTTCTTTTTACTTCTTTGTTTCTATCTCCGACCAAAGGATTGAATCCATTGTAGACTTCTATACCGTCGGGATAGCCATCAGCGTCACTATCTACATTGGCGGGATCAGTACCCAATTTTTGCTCCAATTCATCAGAGAGACCATCTTTATCGGTATCAATAATTTCTGCCGCTTTTACTGGACGAGCAGCCAGTAAAACCAAAAATATTGCTGCCAACGATAAAATTTTTTCTAACTTTTTCATAATTAAATTTACTCCAATATTATATCACCTTTTAGGTCTGTTCGCCAGATCTCCATTTTGGCTCTTTCCAATTTTTTTAGCACCCGCATAGAGGGATGGCCATAGCGATTTTTTGCTCCTACAGATACTATGCTGTAGCGCGCGGACACAGCTTTTAAAAACTTCACGCCCGAAGAGGATTCACTGCCGTGATGACCAACTTTCAGATAGTCAGCAGCCAACGACGGACACGGAAAAATATTATCAGAACAATATTTTTCTAATATAGCATCTTCCAGCGGCATTTCCATGTCTCCGGTAAATAAAAACCTT
>JAPLWP010000059.1 GCA_026396535.1 Candidatus Magasanikiibacteriota bacterium
AAAAATAAATTTAAAGAAATCGTAGATCAAGAATGGGCCTATCTCTGCTACGGCGGTCTATGGTACGAGCCACTCATGAAAGACTTGTCTGGATTTATTGATACACTCAATGAAAAAGTAACCGGTACCGTGACAATGAGACTGTTCAAAGGCCACGCCGAAGTAGTTGCTCTGAAAACTCCAAACGCTTTGTTTGATGAAAAATTGGCCACCTTTATGAAGAGCGATCTCTTCAACCAAAATGCTTCTCCTGGCTTTATTGAACTCTGGAGTTTGCAGATGAAAATGGCCAAACAAAATAAGAAAAGCATTCTTCTCACTATCGGCGGCCAAGAAAGCAAAGAAAGTTTATTGCCTGAAGCAAAAATTATTTCTGACCTGGGCTGCATAATTTATGCAACTGAAAACACCAGTAAATTCTTGGATCAAAATGGTATCGCTAATAGATTAGTATATAAAATCTCAGCCGAAAATAAACCAAATATTGCGGATTTACTACGTGAAAGACGTTTTGACCTGGTAATTAATATCCCTTCTTCCAATGGCGCCACCGGCACAGACGGAGAAAAAATTCGCGCCTTGGCAGTAGAAAATAATATCACTCTAGTGACTAATATCGAGGTAGCCAAAAGCACAGTGCAACAATTAAAAAATATCATTGCCGATAAGATGCAATAAGTATGACTAAAGAAGAACTGATAAATAAATTATTTGAAATTGGCGCTGTAAAATTCGGTGAATTTAAACTCAAAAGCGGCATTATGTCCCCTATCTATGTGGACCTGCGGGTAATAGTTTCTTATCCAGAAGTACTCAAAGCCGTAGCCGAAGCTATGTGGGAAAAAGTAAAAGATCTCAAATTTGATTTGGTGTGCGGCGTGCCCTACACTGCGCTACCAATCGCTACCGCAATTTCATTGGAGCGTAATATTCCAATGATTATGCGCCGCAAAGAAGTAAAAGACTACGGCACCAAAAAAGCGATTGAAGGGGCTTTTACAGCTGGACAACAGGTGCTAGTGGTAGAAGATTTGGTGACTAGTGGCAGCAGTGTATTTGAAACCATCGAGCCCTTAGAATTCGAAGGACTCAAAACCAACGACATAGTAGTAATGTTAGATCGCGAACAAGGCGGTAAAAAACACATTTCCGAAAAAGGAAAAAATTTACATTCCGTAATTACGATTAGCGAATTAGTGGAAATTTTACAACAAAAGAATAAATTGGATTCTGAAACTGTCCAAAAAGTAAAAGAATTTATCCAAAACAATCAGGTCTAATATGATAATGGAAAAGATAAAAAATATTATTGCCAAAAATGACTCTTTGGTATGTGTGGGATTGGATACCGACATCACCAAAATTCCACCTCATCTAAAAGATAAAGAGTTTGCTCAATTTGAATTTAACAAAGATATCATTGATGCCACGGCTGATTTGGTATGTGCCTACAAACCAAACACTGCTTTTTACGAAGCTCAAGGTGAACAAGGCATCAAAGAATTAAAAATGACTTGTGATTATCTCAAAGAAAAATACCCAGACGTATTATTAATATTGGATGCTAAACGCGCTGATATCGGAAACACCAATAATGGCTATGTAAAATTTGCCTTTGATTATTTGCAGTCTGACATGATCACTCTTCATCCATATCTCGGACAAGAAGCCTTGGCGCCATTCCTAGACCGCGCTGACAAAGGCAGTGTGATACTCTGCCGCACTTCCAATATTGGTGCTGGAGAATTTCAGGACTTAAGAATAAATAACAAAAGCCTATTTGAAGTCGTAGCCGAAAAAGTAGTAAAACTTTGGAATATAAATAACAATTGTTTATTGGTAGTGGGTGCTACTTATCCAGAAGAAATGGAATTTATAAGATCAAAAACCGATTCAATGTTTTTCTTGGAATAAGTATAGATAATAAGAATAAAAAAAACGTCCCAATTAAATCGGGACGTTTTTTTATTTAATAATTCTCAAAGCTTCACGCAGTAGCTGTTCACTAGTTTTACCATCCGTTTCAATCTTTTTAAGAGTTTCTCTAGCCTGCAACACAGTATAGCCTAGAGTAATCAAACCTTCGAGCGCGTCGTTGACGCTGCCGCTTTCATGCTCAGATAGTGACACGTTACCATATTCGGTTTGTTGTTTTTGCATTTTTTCACGCAGCTCTACCACAATTCTTTCAGCTGTCTTTTTGCCAATTCCACTTACCTTGGTAAGAAAATCCGTATCCCCTCTGCCCACCGCCAAAGCAATTTCTTCTACGCTACCGAGTGAAAAAAGATGCATGGCAGTTTTTGGACCCACGCCAGAAACTGATACAAAATTTTTAAATAATTTCTTTTCAGAAATATTGGCAAATCCATACAGATCCAGAGCGTCCTCTTTGACTACCAAATGCGTTTCCAAAATAACTTCATTTCCCACTACACAAATCTGGGACGCACTAGGAGAAACCAAAAGACTATATCCAATACCACTACTAGTCAAAATTACCGCATCGGATCCAATACAGCTCACTACTTTTCCTTGAATTAAAGCAATCATAATTTATTTATTACCCCAGTATTTTAGCATAGTTTATAAAATAAAAAAACCCCGATTTAACGGGGTTTTAATTGCTTATTTTTTACCTTTTTTCACACGACTAACGCGGATAAGGCCACCACAAGCTATAATTTCTATACCACGTTTTTCTAGTTCGTCTAACCACAAATTCATGCCCAGAGAATCCGAGGACATATGTCCGGCAGTAATGATATTCATATGGAATTCATTGGCATTTCTCATAGAATCATCGCGCATATGCATACCCACGATAGTACTTACACCAAACTGAGAAAACTGTTCATAAACTTTTGGTGAAGGATTGGTACCTCCGGTCATTTCAAGCATCATTTTGCCTACACGATGATTGGGCGCGCCGGCAATAATCTTTGGTCCAAAACCCATTTTTTTCGCAAATTGATATTCCGGTAATTCTAACAAACAAGTAATAATTTCTCCTACAGTTTCTGGAGCTTTCTTAGTCAAAAAATCACGAACAAATTTATCTACCAAATTATCAGTAATAGTATGCGTATTGATGAAATTAATTCCCAAATGCTCTGCAATACTAATAGTCTGAAAATGGTTGATAGGGTGAGTACCACGACCAATTTCGCGGATTCTTTCTTCGGTCAATTTTTGAGCAATATGCACTGGCACGCCATGCTGAGCATAGATATCGGTGTACATCTCCATCACTTCGTGTAGATTGGACAAACCCTTGCCTTCAGGGTGATGAGCAATTACCAAATCGATCTTTTTGCCACGTTCATTGAGCTGGGAAGCCAGCAAAATCTCACCTTCATTGATATCAATACCGGCCATTACTCTTTTTACCTCAGTTTTGCCATCATCTACATGGATAAAACCATCCGGGAATGGGTTGGTGAGTTTATCGGTATCATAAAATTCCTTTTCTTCAGCACTTAAACCTTTGTATTGTTTGTTTAATCTCTCCAAATAACGAGCTACTCCTTTTGGACCACGAGGATCAGCAGCTACACCGATTTTGGTAGCGAGATCGAATATTTCTTTAACTTTCATACTTTCATTAATTATTGAACAATCTATAATAAATAATACAAAAATATGGCAAGAATGTCAATTTTTGATATAGCCGAAATTACACTCTGGTAATTGACAAAATACTAGAAAAATGATAAGATTATTGGGCTTTTTTAAAAAATACTATGAATGAAGATTTAGGTTTGCAAAGCGATTTCAATCTATTAAAACAAAAAGTTTTAGATAAAAGACCAGTACTTAAACAGCTGCTCAAAAAGAAAGGGAACAAAAATATATTGGAATATTCCAACCAGTATATAGATGTAAATTTTCACCCCACCATCCCTAAAAGACAGCATGAATTTTTGGAAATTATCGAAGAGATTGTTACTGAGAGATTCGGAAGAGAGATAGCCTTGTCTGTAGTTAGGCAGTTAAAAAAATACTACTTTATTTCCACCGCCGACCATACTGGCCCCATAACCCATCCTTTTTTTGTAAACTCAAATTTATTAATCGCGGCCTCAATCCTCAATCACCACGATATAGATTTACAAAATATTCTGGTTTTAAGCTGCGCCCGTGTATCCGTAGACAACTCTTCTTTCCCGAGGGGTCTTTTTTTTCACAATTACTTAAACGAAAAATTAGAGACACATCGCTTGGCTTTCTTTTCGGGCAATACTCGCCCACCGCTAGTCTACAATCTGCGACCATACGGCAGAGAAGAGCTCGAACAAATTTATTCTACCCTTAATAAAAAATTAGCCAAAAAAGAAATTACTCAAGAGCAGTACGACAAACTTTTTAATCTTTTTAAAGAAGTTTACGACCAGCCAGAAATCTTAAAACTATCATCTTATACCGAACAAATAAGTAAAACCAACTTCTTGCTCTGGAAAAGATTCTTTCCGGCGGATCAGGTAAAAATACCCAACCTGATTTATTTGGAGCTGGAAGACGTAGTTTCAAAATTGATAATTAAAAA